>JAUZOU010000073.1 GCA_030706285.1 Bacteroidota bacterium | reverse complement strand
GACAACAAAATCGTCGGATGCGCCCTTTCCATCATTGTCGATTACGACAAAGTGAAAAATGACCATACGTATGATTCGGTCACCGGCCATGAAACATTCGATACGCACAATCCGAAAGGTAATATTCTATATGGAATCGAGGTGTTTGTCCATCCTGATTACAGAGGCCTACGCCTGGCGCGGCGAATGTATGATTACCGGAAAGAACTGTGCGAAGAGCTCAACCTCAAGGCGATCATGTTTGGTGGGAGAATTCCCAATTATCATAAATATTCGGATGAGCTACGGCCGAAAGAATACATTCAGAAAGTCAGTAAAAAGGAAATCTATGATCCCGTTCTGACGTTTCAGCTTTCCAACGATTTTCATGTCCGGAAAGTCATGACCAATTACCTGCCCAATGATGAAGAGTCCAAGCATTATGCCTGCTTGCTTCAGTGGGATAATATCTACTATCAACCGCCCAAACAGGAGTTTGTTCCACAGAAAACGACGGTCAGGCTGGGGCTGGTGCAATGGCAGATGCGTTCGTACAAGACCATCGATGATGTCTTCGAGCAAGTGGAATTTTTTGTGGATGCTGTATCCGATTACAAAGCCGATTTTGTGCTTTTCCCGGAATATTTCAATGCGCCGTTGATGGCCAAATTCAATCACCTGGGTGAGTCTCAGGCCATCCGTGAACTGGCTCAGTTTACCAATGAAATTCGAAAACGGTTTATCAGCCTGGCGATCAGCTACAACATCAACATCATCAGCGGTAGTATGCCGTTACTTCGCGGCAACGATTTGTACAATGTTGGTTTTTTATGCCGCAGGGACGGCACGTACGAAACCTACGAGAAAATCCATATTACACCGGATGAGATCAAAAGCTGGGGACTATCCGGCGGACGGAGCATCAGAACCTTTGAAACCGATTGTGCTAAAATCGGCATCATGATCTGTTACGATGTGGAATATCCGGAACTCTCCAGAATTATGGCCGATCAGGGCATGCAGATTTTGTTTGTCCCATTCCTGACGGATACCCAAAATGGTTATTCCAGAGTGCGCATTTGTGCCCAGGCCAGAGCTATTGAAAATGAATGCTATGTCGTGATTGGCGGTAGCGTCGGTAATTTGCCGCGCGTACACAATATGGATGTCCAGTATGCCCAATCTGCCGTTTTTTCACCCTGCGACTTTGCTTTTCCGACTGACGGCAAATGTGCCGAGGCGACTCCGAATACTGAAATGATCCTGGTTTCCGATGTTGACCTGGATTTGCTGAATGAATTGCATACCTACGGCTGCGTCAGAAACCTGAAAGACAGACGGAATGATTTGTATGAGCTGCGGTTGAAGAAATAAACGGTTCAATGGAAAGACTGATGGACTAAGCATAATAAATCAGCCTGAAGAATAGCAGACGGGCGCCGGAAAATCAGTCAATTCCGGCGCCCGTCTGTTTTTGTTATCTGCTCAGCACGACGATTTTCCCGATGTGTTTGCCGATTTTGGCCAGCAAAACCTGACCGGAAAGGTGGCTCAGGTCGACGGTTTGTCCGTTTTCAACGGTCGTCGAATACACCAGTTGCCCGGTTACGGAATAGAGGGCCATTTTTTCGGATCTGTCGTTCTCCAGGTGAATGGTCACAGGACCATATGTCGGGTTCGGATAAAGCTTGAATTCGCTCGTTCCCTGTTGAGAAAGGCCATTCAGCAAGGCGTCATAGGAACGGGTTGTCCAGCTTTCCGGCAAGTGATTGTCCAGATCGGCTGAAACCAGAGAGAGCACTCGTTCATCATTTCCCGAAACATTCGGCCAGGGGGAGGAAGGCGAGTAGACGACCTGATCGATCACTAATCCCATAGAATCACACAGGCGGATTGTTTCTCCTTCGTTGGCCAGACTACCATCCTGCCAAACAAAGACGGCCGCATTGGATGTCAGCTGAGGCTGGTTCAACAAGTCTTTTACGACAAAGACCCGTTTACCCGGTTCGATCATCGTTCCGATCGGGAAGGTGTATTTTATAGCCTTGGATAGGGAGTAGCCACCCAGATGGACCGTTTCTGTTCCCGGATTGTATAAGGCGACAAATTCAGTCCGGTTGGCATCCTTATTCAGATTGTAGAAAATTTCTGAAATGGCGATTTGGGGTTCAATGGTAATGGGAAGCTGTTTGGCCGTCGATCCCATGTCAACCGGTGTTCCGTTGTCCCAACCGGTCAACCGGGCAGGTGATGTTTCCTTCAGTCCAAAATCAAGCAGGCCCGGAGCGTCGAAACCAGGATTGCCAAACACATTGGCGTGGCCGTCGGGCAACGCGTCGTTGTCGGATACACTGTGTGAAAAGTAGCATGTTGATTTGTCGTCTGACGTGTAGCTATGATCATAACTGTTTGAAAGAATGCTGTTCGTAACAATGGCGTTACCTCCCGATCTGCCGGCAATTTTTTCGTAGCAGGCGACCGGATCTGCAATACCGTAGAACGTGCATCGGTTGGCTTCGATGTGACTGGAATCTTTGACTCCGAAACCTAACGTCGCATTCATAAAGGTGCCGTTTGTAACGACGACATTCGTTCGCAGGCCGACTGAAATGCATTTATCCGTGATGTTATAAATCAACACGCTGTCGATTCTGGTGCCTTTGGCCTCACCCAAGTCGATGCCGTCACTGTTGGAACCAAGCAAATTGTGGATTTTTACCTGGCTGATATGGCCGTCGTTGACATCATCAAAGTCAATCGCATCGGTATCCGGCATATCGTTTCCTTCAAACACGTTGCTGACGATGTCGGCTTTGCCGTACTTGACATTGATCATATCACCGGTTATCTTGATGTGAAAAGCACTATTGGTCACAGCAAGATACGAGTAACGGGTAGCGATGGGATTCTTGTCCACATCGGTCAGGGTCATGTGGTCAAGTATCAGGTTTGTCTTATAGCCGGAAATGGCTGCCACGGCATTATACAGATCAGGCCCGTTGGAGGCATGTTCGATCGTGACATACCTCATCCTGGTGGTGTCGGTCGTGTTGATGAAGCATAAGGCACCCCAACTGGTTTTAGTATAATCCGGATTCAGGGTGAATTTGATCGGATCGTCGGCTGTTCCATTGGCCAGCATGTTTCCGTGTACGATGAAACAGGCTTTGGGTGCCATGTAAATAACCACACCCGGTTCGATGGTCAATGTCACCTGTTCAGGAATGGTGACGTCGCCTTGTACGACATACGGCGATTGGTTTTTATACAGTGTCAGATTTTGTGAGATGGTCGCCGGGATGATCGATTGGCCGTTTGCCTCATAAACAGCCGTGTATTGCTCATTCCCGGTCAACGTGAGCTGAAGACTGTCTGTGGTTGATACCAGGTTAGCGGTTTCCGGCATCAACGCCTGCCATTCAAGGTCGAAGCCAAGGTCACTGCTGGATACGGTGTTTTGATGTATTTCGACAGCCAGGACGTTGGTTCCGGCTAAGACATCGGCCCCATCCACGAAGAAATTGCTGTAGGTCGTTTCTGCCGCTCCGTTGACTGACGTGCTGGCCAGCGTTTTGTACGTCGTCGTACCGGCTGGCATGTTTGAACGGATAATTTCCTTCCCGTTTAGGTACACAACAGCGCCGTCATCACACAACAAGTTGATCATGAACCCGGCATTGGCTTTCACATCGGCAGGAACTTCAACCGTCTTTCTGAAATACGTGGTCACGTATTTGTTGTTACTGTTGGAACCGTAATTGATTTTGGTTTGCTGGACATCTCCATAGCCGAATTTTCCGGCGCCTGTTGACCACGAAGCATCGTCGAAGCCCGGAGCATACCAGGCTATGCCCTGATCAGTCCCATTGTCAAGGTATTTCCAGGTCGATTGTTTGGAAACGAGATCGGTGCCGATTGTTTTTGCCCATCCTTTAACGGTATAACCGGGCTTGCTGATGGCTTTCAATGTAATCGGCAAATTTGTAGGGTAATAACCGGTCCATTGCGGATCAAGCACGGTCATGCCATTAAAGGTTAAATTTCCGGCAGTGGAAGGATAGACCGAAAGCGATAACTGGGCCGGAGCCGAGAACCCGTAATTTTCCAGATCAGTTAGCAAAACGGACGGCCTTTCTTCGGCGAACGTCTTCAGTTCCGAGACTTCATTATACCAGTATTCGACGGATGGCATGGCATCGCCATAACTGGAGGTCGCTCCAAGCCAACGAGCTACGTGATTGGGTATTTCGGCCTCTATCAAACCCTTGTGATAGTCAATCCGTTTTTTCATCCGGATCGGGTTGTAGGTCGTGTATAAATGATTAGCCAGCCTGGTGCCGAAATATTTTTTGTAATTGGCGTTTTTCAGGAGCTGACTGAACGGCCAGACTGTCTGATTCTTGTAAAACGAAATCAGGTTGTTGGAATTGGCCGAACTGAACATGCCGCGGTCGAGGTCCATCAGGATCCATTTCCATTTTCCTTCGTTTTTGGGCTTCCAGGCCATCACGTTATGGTCGATGGACGAATTTCCGGAATAAATTTCAGTAGCCATCAGATCGGAGAAATTCTCAATGTTCATGGCATTCGCCACAGCGTCATAGTTGGCTGCCACCGAAAGGTCTTTGCTGTATAACGATTTAAAGGCGGTATAAGCATCCAGACTTCCGGTTTCGACATAATCTTCATTTTCGATGATGTCAAAACTATCTTTGGAAAGATTATAGTTGGAGGCAATGTAGTCTTCATCGACCTTTTCACGCATGTTGTGAATCCCCATGTATTTACCGTTGAAATAAACCACACAAGGTCTGAAAGCCATGTTGTCCAGCTTCATGTTAAAGTTGTGGCAGGCTTGCTGGATCAGTCCGTCTCTGAACAGCGTATTGCTCCAGTCATTTCCTGAAGCCCGAAGCGCGAAATCTTTAAAATTCGAACGGCTTCGGTCGAAAAACAGTTTGTAGGCCAAACTGGATGAACCGTATTGTTTGCTGAAATAAACGCCCAGCATCTTTTGAGGGAGTTGCCAGGAATACAGCCCGTTGATTTTCACGCCGGCTCGTTCGCTGAATGCGGCCCGGTCGCTGCCGTTGTTTTCGAAAAGTTCAATGTTGACCGGAATTTCCCAGTCCGGTTTGAAATTCTGGACGTAGATGCCTTTTTGGGCACCCCAGAAATTAGTGGAGTCGGATACCAGCGAGACGACCGGCAAGTTCCGTTTTTCAAAGCCTTCGTTGATGAAATAGGTGTTGGTAATTACCGGGCCTGCAAGGTATCCTTGCTTGAAAATTCTGGCTCTGACCACAGTGGTTTTAGCGATTTGAAGGGCATTGGTATATACCGGAGACTCTTCTGTCGGCTCGGAACCGTCGAGGGTGTAACGGATGATGCCGCCAAGATCATTGAACAATTCAACGGAAACAGGTGCATCAAACAGGCCGCCAGGTAACGGGAATATTGGAAAATTTTTTACCTGACCGGCGTATCCGGTTGTGTCGTTGCTGGCAGCCGGGGTAGGCGGGGCATAGAACATCCATTTGTCACCGCCGTCCGGACAACGGCCGTATGAAATGTCGATGTACTGAGCGCCGAATACCAAGGTGTCCACTGGTGTCAGTGTGGCATCGTACAATCCGATTTCTTCTCCCGAGGCGGAAAGTTTGAAATTTGTGTGCAGACCGGTCGCCTTGTCATCGCACCAGATGACAAGATACCCTTTGGCTGGTATATTGACATCCTTGGAAATTTTGTATTTCTGAGGATTGCTCAGATTGTCGGTAATAAAATAGCCATTGAGGTTGACAGCCGTGTTTCCGGCATTGTACAGTTCCACCCAGTCGGCATTTGCACCGTAATCCGGATCTGAATTGACGCTGGAGTTGGAGGCCAGAATTTCATTGATTTTTACTTGGGAGAAAGCGGTAAAACAAGGAATGACACACAAGAGTATGCTTATCAGGTATTTTTTTTTCATCGGTCGGTTAGTTTACTGTAGAGTTGTACAAGGCTTCCAGTTTTTTGATTAAGTCTTCGCCTCGCAGGTTACGGGCAATGATCTTCCCTGAAGGATCAATCAGTACGTTGGATGGAATGCTCCGGATACCGTACAGTTTGGCAGGGGCGCTGTCCCAGAATTTAAGGTCGGAGACGTGTGTCCAGGTTAGCTGGTCATGGTTGATGGCATTCATCCAATTGACCCTGTTGTTGTCGAGCGAAACGGAAAAGACGGAGAACCCTTTGTCTTTGAACGTGTTGTATGCCTTGACAACATTCGGGTTTTCCCGTCTGCAGGGACCGCACCAGGACGCCCAGAAATCAAGCAATAAATAATGGCCGAAATGATCGGATAATTTGATGGTTTCGCCGGTTGGAGTCGTACAGCTAAAGTCAGGTGCCTGCTGCCCTATGTCCACACTCTTTTTAATGGCGACAAGTTTTTTCAGCTCCTGAATATAAGTCAGATCGTTCAGGGAAGGGTCAAATAATGCCAGGCACGCTTCTATCTCAGAAGCAGACATTTCCGGGGCTATCTCACGGTAAAGCAGGTACGCTGCCACCGGGGAAGAGGGGTTTGTCCTGATGAGTGAGTCGATGTGGTATGATTCATTATAATGATATTTGACGAACAAATCATTGGACGCAGAGCCTTTGATATCGGCCGTTTCCTCGTTTTTCGTATCGATGTTCACCTGGATGGGGCTGTTTTCAAGAAACAGGTAATAGGGGCTAAAGCTGGCATTTTTGTCCAGAGACAGACCGTACAAATCAGGACGACGCACACTTCCCTTAAAACTGAATTTCCCATTGACAATGGCAGATGAGTCAATGTTGAAGAACATTTTGTTTCGGAAACCTTTCAGATAGATTTTCCCCGCATGAACATTGATGCTGCCATTAATGACATAAGCGTTTGATTGACTGAAAGAAAAAAAAGTTGATGAGATAAACATCAACAGAAGGAGCCTACGTGCAAGTTTCATATAATTTGATTGATTGATCGATTGATTTGCAAATATATACACTAATTAGTAAGACTTAACAACTTATAGGATGTTTAAAACAAGGACGAATTTTTTTTAACGCTTTAACAGTTCTAAACGGATAAATTAGGTTCAGATGTACATAAAAAAGCTATTTTTGTAACCTGATTGTCAGTTAATAAATCAGATGATGACCAAAATAGCCAAACAATTGACCGATTTAATCGGAAAAACACCGTTACTTGAATTGAATCTGTTCGGTACCAAAAAACAATTACCGGCAACCCTGATTGCTAAACTGGAATTTTTTAATCCGGCCGGAAGTGTGAAAGACAGGACTGCTTTTGCCATGATTTTGGATGCCGAAGAAAAAGGCTTACTGAAACCAGGTGCGACGATTATTGAACCGACGAGTGGCAATACCGGTGTCGGGTTGGCTTTTGTTGCTGCGACCAGAGGTTATAAACTGATACTGACGATGCCGGAGACGATGAGCCTTGAACGCCGGACTTTGCTGAAAGCTTTTGGGGCAGACCTGGTGTTGACTCCAGGCAGCGGCATGCAGGCAGCCATTGATGAAGCCGAGACTCTTCGAAAAAAAATCCCTGGTTCGATCATCTTGCAACAATTTGAAAATCCTTCCAATCCTGAGATACACCAGCGTACGACGGGTGAAGAAATCTGGTCTGATACGGACGGAAAGGTAGACATCTTTGTTGCTTGTGTCGGTACCGGAGGTACGGTCAGTGGGGTATCAGCCGCCTTAAAACAGCATAATCCATCTGTTCAAGTGGTTGCCGTTGAGCCGGATGAGTCTCCGTTATTATCCGGAGGTAAAGCAGGTCCCCACAAGATACAGGGAATCGGTGCCAATTTTATTCCCAAAACATATCATGCAGCCCTCGTGGATGAGGTTTTCAGAGTTCCTGGAGATGCTGCGATTCTGACTAGCCGTGAACTGGCGCAACAAGAAGGGTTGCTGGTTGGTATTTCTTCGGGTGCAGCCGTGTACGCTGCCGCTGAATTGGCTCGAAGACCTGAAAATGCCGGGAAAATGATTGTTGTCCTGTTGCCGGATACCGGTGAGCGCTATTTGAGCAGCGTTCTTTACGCTTTTGATGACTATCCGCTTTGATGGAAATTGAAAGAAAGGAATCCCAGGATTTGCCATGGGCCCTGATTCTCACCAATAGGGATCCCTGAGATTTAACAATGTTAATTGATTGTTTGCCTTTTTGAAAAAGCTTGCAACGTTTTATTTTTGTCAAACTTATAATATCACAATTTTTATGGCTTTGTGCCATACCCATTAAATTATTAAAACCATGAATAGAGTAGCTATTGGAGTTGATATCGGCGGAACAAATACCGCAATCGGTGTTGTTGATACTGAAGGACAAGTCCTTATTAAAGGTAGTATTCCCACGCCAAAACACGGTGATGTCAATCTGTACATTGAAGAGTTGGCCAAAGCCATAGAGGATATGATTGAGTCAGTTAAACGGTTGACAGACAACGTTGAATATTTGGGTATCGGCATCGGGGCGCCTAATGGCAATTATTACCGCGGTTCCATTGAGTATGCCCCCAATCTTTCTTTCAAAGGTATTATTCCGTTCGTTGACCTGTTGAAAGAAAAGTTCCCGCAAATGAAAGCCGTGGTGTTGACAAATGATGCCAACGCGGCAGCCATCGGAGAAATGATCTATGGTGGTGCCAAGAATATGAAGGATTTCGTGATGTACACGCTTGGCACGGGCGTTGGCAGTGGCATCGTCGTAAACGGCGAAATGGTGTATGGGCATGACGGCTTTGCCGGAGAATGTGGTCATACGATGTTGATTCCAAATGGACGTTTGTGTGGTTGTGGCAGCAAAGGCCATGTGGAAGCTTATTGTTCTGCTCCAGGTATGAAGCGGACAGCTTTTGAAATTCTGGTTCGAGATAATGCCACAGATAGCCTGCTGGCCAACAAATCATTTAATGAACTGGATTCGAAAATGATCTTTGATGCGGCTCAACAAGGAGACAGAGTGGCATTGGAAGTATTCGAACAAACGGGTAAATGGTTGGGACAAGCCTTGGCTGATACCGTCCATCATACAAGTCCGGAAGCTATTTTCCTGTTCGGTGGACCGACAGCTGCCGGAGAATTACTGTTTAAACCGGTTCGGGAAAGCATGGAAGCCCATTTGTTGCCGATCTTCAAGAATAAGGTTAAAGTGTTGCCTTCCCGGTTGAAACCAGGTGATGCTGCCATTATCGGTGCCAGCGCGTTGGTCCATAAGGAACTCGCGAAGTAAACCGTAACGGATTTTCTCTGACAGAAAGTGTGATTTTTTTTAGTCAAAGCTGGTTTTTTCTACAAAAGAGTCTGATATTTTTGTACTTTTGTAAGCCGAAAACGAGTATGTCCGATTGTCGTTTGATATCGAAAAAGGAAGACATGCTGCGTCCATCCGATAAGTAAGGATGTTAAGAAAATTCAGTATAAAAAAGAAAGTCACTGCATGAAGAAATCCAAGCCTGTTCAACTGGTGCTGGAGAATGGAGCTATCTTTCACGGAAAGTCGTTCGGGTATGAAAAGCCGACGGCGGGTGAAGTCGTTTTTTCAACAGCCATGGTGGGATATCCAGAAAGTTTAACCGATCCCTCTTATGCCGGTCAGATTTTAACAGTCACTTATCCCTTAATCGGGAACTACGGAGTACCGGCCGACATAATTGAAAATCAATTATCGGTATTTTATGAATCGGAAATAATCCATGTCAAAGGACTGATTATTTCCGATTATTCGTTTGAATATAGCCATTGGAATGCGTGTCGCAGTCTAAGTGACTGGCTGATCGAACAGAAGATTCCGGGTATTTATGATGTAGATACCCGGGAGCTAACCAAGCTGTTGCGGGAAGCCGGTTCGATGAAAGGCAAATTTGTATTCCCTGACGAAGAAGAAGTCCCGTTTATCGATACGGACAATGTCAATTGGGTAGCAGCAGTCAGCTGCAAAGAGGTCATCACGTATGGCAACGGTTCAAAACGGATTGTTCTGGTTGATTGTGGTGTCAAGCACAACATCATTCGCTGTTTGCTTAAGCGGGATGTCACCATTATTCGTGTTCCGTGGAACTATGATTTTAGTCAACTGGACTATGATGGTTTGTTTATTTCCAACGGGCCGGGAAATCCCGAACTGTGTGTCGAAACGGTTGACCATATCCGCAAGGCACTGAAAGAGGACAAGCCTATCTTTGGAATATGTATGGGAAACCAATTGTTGAGCATTGCCGGAGGTGCCAAAACCTATAAGATGAAATACGGGCACCGCAGTCACAATCAACCGGTCATCATGGCTGGAACAGACCGTTGTTTCATCACATCGCAGAACCATGGTTTT
>JAUZOU010000072.1 GCA_030706285.1 Bacteroidota bacterium | reverse complement strand
TGTAAAAATCGGCTGTCTTCTATTGGCTTGCCTTGTCGGTTATTCAAGACTGTATTTACTACAACATTTTTTGACCGATGTGGTAGCCGGTTCCTTAATTGGCATGGTATCGGCGGCGTTTTGCTATTGGTGGTTTACTTCCAGTTTCAGCAATAAAGCTGTCTGGATGGATAAATCCTTCAGACTTCCCTGGAAATCATTGATTGATTGATGCTTTCAATGTAGTCAAGCAGTTCCTTACGTCCTCTGCCTTTGATGGAGGCTGTTGAAAAGATCGGAGGCAATTCTTCCCAGTGTTCCATGAGCGCTTGCTTGAATTGTTTCAGATTGTCGCTGAATTCAGTCTGTGAGATCTTGTCCGTTTTTGTAAAAATAAGTGCAAAAGGTACCTGGCTTTCTCCAAGAAAGTCGATGAAGTCCAAGTCTATGTCATGTGCTTGATGCCGGCTGTCGATCAGGACGAACAGACAAGCCAGTTGCTCCCGTTTCAGCACATAATCCGTGATCATCTTGTGCAAACTGCTTCGTTGTTGCTGGCTGACTTTGGCATAACCATATCCTGGAAGGTCCACAATGTACCAACTGTTGTTGATCAGAAAGTGATTGATCAAAACGGTTTTGCCTGGTTTTGAAGATGTCTTGGCCAGCTCTTTGTTGTTTGCCAGCATATTGATCAGCGTCGACTTTCCAACATTTGAACGGCCGATGAAGGCATATTCAGGCAGGTTTCCAGCCGGACAGGCTGACAGGTTGGTATTGCTGACAACAAAAACGGCACTAGATATTTCCATAAGTGATTGATTTATTAGAAGTAAGCCAAAGCCCAGAGAACGTAAGAAATCCGTTCAGCATAAGCAATTCATAGCCAAATGAATAACCGGCATACTTGGTAGATATAAGCTGCAAGATATAACAAATTATCGGAGAAGCCACGGCAATCCAGGGAATTATCTTGTCATTAGCTGTCCGTTTGGTCAGCAGACCGAAGCTGAACAATCCCAGTAACGGACCATAAGTATAAGAGACAATGACGTAGATCGTATCGATCAATGAATGATGATTGACCAGCCTGAACAATAAAATACATCCGACGAACAATAGGGCAAATCCGGCATGTACTCGTTTCCGGAAACGTTCATCTTGTTGCTTGCCTGCTATATCAATGCAAAATGAAGTTGTCAGTGACGTCATGGATGAATCCGTACTTGAGAAAGAAGCAGACACAATACCGATCGTAAACAGGACAGTCACAATTGGGTTCAGATAGCCTTTGGTAGCCAGCATCGGCAAGATTTCATCGGAGGAAGCGGGGAGGGCGATACCTTTTTCATTGGCAAACGTCAGCATCAGCGCACCCAGTGTCAGAAAAAGCAAATTCAGTGGAATGAAGGCAAAACCATACCAGTACATATTTTTCTGGGATTTATGCAATTGGCTGATGGTACGGTTCTTTTGGATCATATCCTGGTTGAGCCCAGTCATGACTAATGCAATGAAAATGCCGCTGAAAAATTGTTTTAGTACATATTGCTTGTTGTGCCAGTCTGTCAGTTCAATCCATTGAGCATAGGGCCCGTTTTTGACGGTTTGGATAACTTCCGGGATATTTTGACCTAGCGCATGCCCGAATTCGATGATCATCCAGGCCAATGCGCCAATCAGCACAAGTGTCAGCCAGGCATCTGTCCAGACAAGCGTTCGGATCCCTTCTTTGAAAGTGTATAGCCAGATCATCCCTACGAACAGGAATGCCGTTACCGCAAAGGGAATGCCAAATTGATTCAAAACTAACGTCTGCAGAATAATGACGACAATATAGGCTCTCGCCGCTGATCCGATACTTTGGGCCAGTATGAAAAAGCTGGCTCCGGTTTTGTAGGCTCGCTGTCCGAATCGCTCCAGAAGATATTCGTAAATGCTGGCTGTTTTAAGTTTATAATACATCGGTAGCAAGACATTGGCAATGATCAGATATCCGAAGAAAAAGCCCACGACCGTTTGCATGTAAAAGAAACTGTTTTCGCGTACCATACCAGGAACGGAAACAAAGCTGACTCCGGAAATGGAGGAACCGATCATCCCTATAGCGACAACATACCATGGAGATTGTCTGCTGCCTATAAAAAAAGAGTCGTTGCCATGCCGTGTTCCATGTTTTCTGCCAACTATAGCTGAAATCAACATCAACACACCGAAACAGGCAATCAGAATGATTAAAATTAGACAACTGATATTCATGCGCGCAAAGGTAATTTATTTGCCGGAGTTTGTCAAAATGACATTTTGAATGTATTTTTGTATGGAATCAACTTAATATTTCTATGAACCAACCGTTTCCATCCACCTTACTGGAAGAAGCTGTCAATGAGTTCTCAAAGCTTCCCGGAATTGGAAAGAAAACGGCTTTGCGATTGGTCTTGCATTTGCTGAAACAACCGGCCGAACAAGTTGCCCGTTTTGGTAATTCAGTGATCCGATTGAAGAACGAGGTATGCTATTGCCGCATTTGCCACAACATTTCCGATCAGGAACGTTGTTCCATTTGCTCCGATTCATCCAGAAACAGCAGACAGATCTGTGTGGTGGAGAATATTCGGGAGGTGATGGCCGTTGAGAATACCGGACAATACAATGGCGTCTATCACGTACTTGGCGGGCTGATTTCCCCCATGGATGGTGTCGGCCCCTCAAATCTTGAAATTGAAAGTCTGGTAGACCGGATTACACGTGAGGGGGCAGATGAAGTGATAATGGCACTTCCTGCAACCATGGAAGGAGATACGACAGCCTTTTATGTCTATCGTAAACTTGCGCCGGTCAACATCCCGGTGACTACCATCGCAAGAGGTATCGCTGTGGGGGATGAACTGGAATATGCCGATGAGATCACCCTCGGAAGATCCATCCTGAACCGTATTACTTATAAAGGTTAATGTCTAAACACTTACAACTATGGAAACCCTGACTAACAAGTTCAAGCAAGTTTATCTGATATCACTGGTCGTCCTTTTGTTGTTGGATATGCTGAGCTTCTGGCTTAGAATGAACGTGACATTGCCATCCGTCAGCAAAGCGCTGGCGATTACGTTGCAACAGCTGATGGTCATTGTGGTTATCGTAGGGATACCGGGCGTGCTCTTCTGGTCCAGCAAAAAAATCAAAATACTGAAAACGCTGGTGACCATGAAAGAACGGCTGGCTCAATACCGGAAAGTGGTGATGGCCCGGTTGGCCGTTTATTTCATTATCGGATGTGTTGCCATTGTCATTCAGTTACTGGCTAACCTCAAGGGAGGCGATATGTTCTTTATTGTCGTGCTGGTTATGTTTGTGTTTATCTGGCCAACCAACAACCGTCTTAAAACAGAAACGGATTTTGGAAAGAACCCGCCTGTGCCAGAAAATGAAGAAGGTGAAATCAGTTATCCTGAAGACTGAAACCGTTAAAACTGTCGAATCGAATATGCCTGATTGTATGAAACTGTTTGAAAATGATCAGATCAGACTCAGGGCCTTGGAACCGGAGGATCTGGAATTTCTGTACAAATGGGAGAATGACACCCGGTTGTGGGAATATGGAAATACCTTGTCACCCTTTTCAAAATTTGTCCTGCATCGATACCTGGAACATGCATCAACGGATATTTATGAGGCCAGACAGGTCCGTTTGATTATAGAAGATAAGGTGACAGGAAAACCTGCCGGAACTGTCGATCTGTATGACTTTGAACCCTATCACAGCCGGGCAGGTATCGGCATCCTGGTTGATGAAGCCTTTCAGCAACAGTCGTATGCTACGATGGCCCTTGAACTGATAAAACAATATGCCTTTGATTTTCTGAAGCTTCATCAGCTATATGCCTTCATTCCGACCGATAATATTCGAAGTCTGCATTTGTTCAGAAAAGTCGGCTTCCTCGAAACAGGCTTGTTGAAGCACTGGAATAAAAGGTCGGACGGTATGGTGGATGTGGCTGTTTATCAGTTGATCAGCTGATCTTGATCTCGACAAACCGTTTTAACAGATGCCTGAAGCAGGCCGGATAATGTGCGGCATAATGCTTGTCGTAGTATTGGAGCATGGTTTTATAAAACCAGGCATGGGTTTTTGATTGAATCAGCTGTTCGCCCTGATTCATGCCGGATTTGTATTTATGATGAACAAGTTCGGCACCCGGATGAAAGATGATGCTGAATCCTGCTTCTCTGAATCGTTTGCACCAGTCAATATCTTCGGCATACATAAAAAAACGTTCGTCCAGTAACCCGACTGTTTTCACCGCTGCTGTCCGGACCAACATGGCTGCTCCCGTACAGGCGTCTATCGAATGAATTTCATCCAGCTTTTTCCAGCTCTGATGATAGTGTCCGAGGCAATGAACGTGTGGAAAGAGTCTGTCCAATTTTGAGAAATAGGTGAATGAAGCCCAGGGTGTTGGTTCTCCCCGGTGACAAGCCAGGTCTAGTTTCCCATGGCTGAGTAGGACTTTCGGGGTTATGATACCGGCTTGCCGGTATTGATCCATGTAGTCGATAAGCACATCCAGATTACCTCCTGCATTGGGTATCTCTGTGTCACTGTTGAGCAAAAGGAAATACCTGGATGTCACAGTCTTGATAGCCAGGTTGTTACCATACGCAAATCCTCCGTTTATGGGCGATGTAATGAGCTTGATCCAACTGAGTGCATTCAAATAATCAACCGATGTATCTGTACTGGCATTGTCTACTGCTATAACGTCAACTTTATAACGTGTTTTGTCCAGGTAATTGTGCTTGAGTGAAGGCAACAACGTTTCCAGCCATGCCTGACCATTGTAGTTCAGAATGATGATGCTCAGATCGGATGGTTTTGCCGGATTGTTTTCCATGTGTTTCTGTGATGGCTGGTTTGATAGGTTTTGACAGAGAGGACGATCCTCACATCTCATCTTTGTCGAAATCAAATTCGAAGTCCAATCCGGCCTCCTGGTCAGCCAGATCCTGATGGTTGACGTCTTCCGAGAAATCAACGAGGCTGCGACGATCCTTTTTGGTAGGGCGCCCGGTACCTTTGGCGCGTCCTGCATAACCGGACAGTTTGCTGATTTCCAACAGCTTCAGCTGTTCCGGCGTTGTTACATTCAGCCAAACTTCCGGAACCAGTTTGGCGCCTACACGATGGTCGATGGCCTGCAGGACTTTGAAAGACCAGGTAATGGGTGCTTTTTTGATGTCGATGACATCACCCACTTTGATTGTCCTGGATGGCTTCAGAGTGGTACCAGCCAGACTGACCCGCCCTTTCTTACATGCTTCAGCCGCAATGGTTCGCGTCTTGTAAATCCGTGCGGCCCATAACCATTTGTCTATCCGTACTTCCGTTGCCATTAGCGTTTGTTGTAATCGTTCATTGTCCGTTGGATACCTGAGAGGCAAAAACTTTTGATGATCTCACCGGCCAGATCGACCCGTTCAGGGAGCGTTTCGAGATCTTCAGGAGACCAGCCGCTCAAAACAAAGTCAACCTGGTGTCCTCTTGTATAATTGTTTCCGATTCCGAAACGCAACCGGGCATAATTTTGAGTACCAAGAAGTTCCTGAATGTTTTTCAGCCCGTTGTGACCAGCATCACTTCCTCCCGGGCGAAGTCTAAGGCTTCCGAATGGAAGTGCCAGGTCATCGACAACGATCAGGAGGTTTTCCAGTGGAATTTTTTCAGCCTGCATCCAGTAACGGACGGCATTTCCGCTGAGGTTCATATAGGTGGATGGCTTCAATAGGGTCAGCACATGGCCTTTAAGCTTCATATCACCGACAGCACCGTACCGTCTTTCGGAAAAAAGCAATCCGGCATCCGAGGCTAAGTTGTCCAATATATCAAATCCGATATTATGACGCGTGTGCTGGTATTCAGCACCAATATTTCCAAGTCCGACGATTAAAAAATGCATAGGTAAATTTTTCAAAGGAGTCTGGTTTAAAAGGTAGCCTTGATTTGATGTTGGTTTATGCGAGCTTACTTTTTAAGCCTGTTCTCCTGACAGGTTTATTTCCTGCAAAAATAGGAATATGACAGTTAGAAATGAAATTTAAGGTTAAAAATAAGGCCGGTCAAATAGATTTGACCGGCCTTATTAGCGTTTTATTGACGAAACTTATGCTTTAGGTGTAGCCTCTTTAGCAGCGGCTGCAGCCAAACCACGAGCAACACGAGTCAGTTTGACGGAGCAAACGATCGCTTGTTTGGCGGTCATGAGTTCCAGTTTGTCAAATGAAAGGGCACCGACTTGCAGGGTTTTACCCAATCCGATTTTGGTTACATTGATGTTAAGGACATCAGGAATATCGGTATAGAGACCTTTCACTTTCAGTTTACGAAGTTCCTGGCTTAGTTTACCACCTTCTTTAACACCTTCTGACAAACCACTCAATTTAACAGGAACTTCCATGATAATCGGTTTGTTATCAAAGATTTCAAGAAAATCGATATGCAGTGTCGTATCTTTAACAGGATGGAACTGAGCTTCTTTCAGAATAGCCAAGTGTTTCTTTCCGTCTATGGTCAATTCTGCATAGTGAATGTCAGGTGTTACGATCAAAGGACGGGTGTCGTTTTCATTCAGATTGAAGTGGATCACTGCTTCACCTCCATAAAGGACACAGGGCACGAGGCCGTTTTTACGGATGCTGGTTGCGGCTTTTTTGCCAAATTCGGTCCTTGAAGTACCGGTCAATTCTAATTTTTTCATTGTAATTGGTTTTGTGTTACTCAAAAATAATAAGTAATGCTTATAATTTTCCCATCGCACGGATGCGTCAAAAGCGGCGCAAAGTTAGTAAAAAATACCATTCCTTCTACAATTGGAGGACTTTTTACTCAAAATCAGTCAAATCAAGCCTAATAGGTGGCTCTGTATCATCGATGCCGGAGGCATCCGCAGCCTCTAATCCCGTGTCTTCAAACCTGGTGTCTTCGGGGCGACTAGCAGATGAAACCGGCTCATGATCTTTAATGAACCTGATCACATCGATCAGTGCTTCCGTGAATTTTGAAAAGTCTTCCGGGTATAAAAAAATCTTATGTTTTTCAAATGAAACATCCGGATTATCCGGATTGCCTGTCGTTTTTTTCTTGCTCTCCGTAAGCGACAAATACAGTTCATCATTCCGGCTACGTTTGACATCCAGGTAATAGATGCGTTTTCCAGCCTTTACCGAGCGACTATAGGCAATGCCTTTATCGAAATCCTCAAATTCTTCCATAGTTTCAGCAATCAATGTGGTGAAAAGTGGCAACAGAAAAATAGCAGAAAGGTTTAGCTTAAACCGTCATGGCTCATTCTGATTCCAAATTTCTGTATTTAATTTTGATCCTGCAATGTCTGTTTCGGATTTTTATCGTAATTTTGTTGCCTATTAATAGTTCAAGCAGTTCATTCAAACAATGATTAATCGCGTTTTAATTCGCATCAAGGCAGTCCAGATGATCTATGCCTTCTACCAAGGCGGGAACAGGGATCTGGCTAAAGCTGAAAAAGAGTTCTTCTACAGTCTTGAAAAATCGTATGAACTGTATCATTACCTGCTTCAGTTGATTCTGGCAGTCACTGTTTATGCCGGTCAGCGTATTGATGCTGCTTCTAACAAGTATCTTCCATCGGAAGAAGAAAAAAATCCCAACCGGCGTTTTGTCGACAATGCTTTTGCGGCTCAATTGGCTGATAATAATAGCCTTAACCATTATATCAACAATAGTGGCATTTCCTGGGGCAATCAGGAGGCGTTTGTCAAATCGATCTATGAAATTATTGTTGCCGAGGATTTCTACCATGACTATATGGACGAGCCGGAGTCAACATATGAGGCTGATAAAGAAATCTGGCGTAAGATCTTTAAGCGTATCATCTTGCGCAGTGAGACCTTGATTGATGTGTTGGAGGAACAGAGTATTTACTGGAACGATGATATTGATATTGTCGTGACGTTTGTCATCAAGTCAATCAAGCGTTTTTCTTTTGAAAATGGTGCTGACCAGGAGCTTCTTCCAATGTTTAAAGACGAAACGGACCATCAATTTGCCTCCGATTTATTCCGCGGTACTATCTTGCATGAGGAACAATACCGGGCGCTCATCGATGATGCGATTAAAAACTGGGAACTTGACCGTTTGGCTCTTATGGATCTGCTGATTCTGCAGGTGGCCTTGGCTGAAATTGTTGAAATAAAAGATATTCCTGTCAACGTGACCCTTAATGAGTACATAGATATTGCAAAGGTGTACAGCACCCAAAAGAGCAGCACATTCGTCAATGGTATTCTGGATCAGGTTGTCACCGTACTCAGAGCTCAGAACAAACTGTTCAAAGCTTGATTTCTTCAGTCTTGCGGTTCTTTAAAAAAAATGTATATTTGCACATAAACCCAATAAATCAACACGAACATGATCTTGTCCTCCATTTTATTACAAGCAGCTTCCGGAGCGAATGCTGGTGCCAGTGGCTATTCTTCACTGTTGGTTCTGATCCTGATTTTCGTCGTTTTTTATTTTTTCATGATCAGACCCCAAAACAAAAAACAAAAAGAAATTCAAAAAGCACGAGCAGCCCTCAAACAGGGTGATCGGATCGTTACTTCAGGTGGAATTTACGGTAAAATCCGTGAAGTGAAAGACGATTCTTTCATTATCGAAATTTCTGATAATGTCAGAGTTAGAGTTGAAAAGACGGCTGTATTCGCTGCCCATACGCCTGAAGCAACTGAGGAAAAGAAATAAGTAAGACAAAAGATCTACCCAGATGGGAATCGTTCGTATCATATGGGTATTTCTGAAACAAACAATCAGAAAAATCAGCTTCTTCTTTAAGAGTAAAATCAGTAAAGAAGTGTTGATTTTTCTGATTTTTTTGTTGGTCTCCTTTTTCTTTTGGATGTTGCAGTCTTTACAGGAAATCACTGAATTTCAGATAAATATTCCTGTCGAATATGAGGAGATGCCTGACAGCATTATCGTCACCAACTCGCTCCCGAAAGAATTGGCCATTACATTAAGAGACAGAGGTACGTCTTTGTATTATTACTTCAAGCATAGAAGGAGCCTGACTGTCCATATTGATCCGATGGATTGGTATCGAAGGGAAGGATTAAGCTATGTACAAATGGGCTCCATTGAGTCGAGCATCAGAGGTAAACTTCGTCCGACCACTCAATTGCTGTCTGTCAGTCCTGATTCAATGGTGCTTAATTACGTCAGGAAAGCCAGCAAAACGGTGCCGGTCCTATTGCATAAGCACATTACATGTTCGCCACAATATTTTATGACCAGTGAGCCGGATGTGCATCCATCGACGATTGTTGTCTATGGGCCTCAAAAAGTGCTGGACAGTCTGGCGTATATTGAAACGAACTTGCTGAATGTCTCCGGCCTTAATCAAACGACAACCTATGCCGTTTCTCTGAAAAAAATACCGTATGTACAGTTCTCGTCCAGGAAGGTATTTGTCAGGATTCGTGCGGAGGAGTATACGGAACGCACGTTCAGTATCCCGGTTATCGGACTGAATTTCCCTGCAAATGAGATGCTGTTGTCTTTTCCTCCGGAAGTAAAGGTGTCGTTTTTTGTCGGACTCTCTTCGTATGAGAGCGTTACAGTAAATGATTTTCAGGTCGCTGTTTATTTTGATGATCTGGTTCATTCTACCAACAAATTTCAAAAACTCTCACTGGTTAAATCACCGGATTTTGTACAGAATGTCCGGATTCAACCCGAAAGTGTTAATTGTCTGATAGAGAAGAAATGATATTACTTGGATTGACAGGTGGCATTGGGAGTGGCAAATCCGTCGTTGCAAAATTATTGCAGGTGATGGGTATTCCGGTCTATGACTCTGATTCACGTACCAAGGAATTATATGAAACGGACCTGACGCTGAAAGATTCAATGATTGAGTTATTCGGGCCTGATCTATATATGGGAGGGCAGTTAAATCGTAGAATGCTCGCCGAACGGATTTTTTCAGATGCAACGATGTTGAAACAGGTCAATGCCCTGGTTCACCCGGCTGTGATGCGTGATTTTGGCAAATGGACATCGATTCATTCGTATTCACCTGCGGTGGTCATGGAAAGTGCCATCTTATATGAGGCTGGTTTGGACAATCATTTTGATGCCATATTATGCATCTCTGCACCGGAAGTTGTCCGAATTGCCAGAACGTCGAATCGCGAGAATATGACATCAAAATCTATCAAGGCACGTATCAATCACCAGCTGCCTGAGGCTGAGTTGGTGAGGAGGGCTGATTATGTGATCATCAATGACGGGGCACACGCATTGATTCCTCAGGTTCAGCAGTTGCTCAACCTCATTTTAACGAAAAACTCAACAAACAAACTTTATACACATTAACTCTTATTTATATGTTAAAAAAAATTG
>JAUZOU010000071.1 GCA_030706285.1 Bacteroidota bacterium | reverse complement strand
GCAGAAATATATGGGCTTAAGATCCTGCAATCGGGCATCGAAACCAACAAACGCAATTTCACCCGTTTCCTGATTCTGGCAGACCGCTGGTCGGCCGATCAATACACAACGCCCGGCAACTGCAACAAAGCCTCCATCGTATTCACCGTCAAACATGCAGAAGGCACGCTGTCACAGGTCTTGTCCGTATTGTCCTTCTATCAGGACAACCTGACAAAGATTCAATCTATGCCGATCATCGGCCATGAATGGGAATACCTCTTCTTCGTCGACCTGTCATTTGACGATTATCTGAAATACAAACAAAGCCTGGACGCCATCCGCCCGCTAACAAAAAAGTTAAGAATTCTCGGAGAATACAAAGAATTCACGGTGCAGGCCCAACTCGCCTGACCATTTGATACAAGTTACAAACAGACTCAACTATAACAACAGGAATCAGATGAAAGAAATCGGACCGGCAGACAGACTTAAGAATGTGTCTGAATACTATTTTTCAAAAAAGCTGAAAGAAGTGGCAGCCATGAATGCAGCAGGCAAACAGGTCATCAACCTTGGCATCGGCAGTCCTGATCTGCCTCCATCCGCCGGGACCATCAGGGTTTTGGCCGAACAGGCTGCTTTGCCAAATGTACACGGATACCAGCCTTACAACGGCATTCCCGAACTTCGTCAGGCATTTGCAGACTGGTATAAACGCTGGTTTGGTGTCACACTCAATCCTGACAAGGAAGTTCAACCGTTGATCGGCTCCAAAGAGGGGGTTTTACACGTTTCGATGGCCTTTCTGAATCCAGGTGATGGCGTGCTGGTACCCAATCCTGGCTACCCCACCTATACCTCCGTCAGCAACTTGCTGCAAGCTGACATCCTTCCGTACAAACTGCTGGAAGAAAACGGCTGGCACCCGGATTTTGATGCTCTGGAAGCCATGGATCTCAGCCACGTAAAGCTGATGTGGGTCAACTACCCGAACATGCCTACCGGTGGCCGGGCCACGATGGATTTATTCAGAAAGCTGGTCGATTTCGGAAAACGTCACCACATCGTCATCTGCAACGACAATCCTTACAGTTTCATTCTCAGCACCGAACGTCTCAGCCTGTTACGTGTCCCGGGAGCCATTGATGGCTGCATTGAACTCAACTCCATGAGCAAATCGCACAACATGCCAGGCTGGCGTATCGGCATGCTCGCCACCAATGCCAAATTTCTGGAATGGATCATGAAAGTGAAAAGCAATGTCGATTCCGGGCAATTCGGTCCGATGCAGATGGCAGCTGTCGAAGCGCTAAAGGCTGATGAGAGCTGGTATACCAGCATCAATGAGGTCTATGCGAAACGTCGTCTCATTGCGGAGACGATCCTGAAAACAGTAGGATGCACCTGGGATCCGAAACAATCCGGTTTGTTCCTCTGGGGGCGTATTCCCGACAAGTATACCGATTCTTATGAGCTGGCCGACAACATTTTGTACGGTGCCAATGTTTTCATAACTCCGGGAGCTATTTTCGGAAGTCAGGGGAACCGTTACGTGCGCATTTCACTCTGCTGCACGGAAGAAATGCTGGGAAAAGCCCTTGAACGGATTCACCAGGTTGGGTAACAAACCCATATAACGCCCGATTATCAACGAATAATAAAAAACTTAGTATAAGATGGATAACATGGAATTTGAATCAATTTTGCTGCCGGGAGTGGATGCCAAGCGTCCCATCGTCATTGCTGGACCTTGCAGTGCTGAAACCGAAGAACAAGTACTAACCACTGCCAAACAGTTGTCTGACAAAGGCATCAAAGTGTTCAGAGCCGGCATTTGGAAACCCCGTACAAGACCTGGTTCATTTGAAGGCGTCGGTTCAGAAGGACTACCCTGGCTGCAAAAAGTGAAAGCCCAATACGGCATGTACACCACCACAGAAGTAGCGACGGCCAAGCACGTGGCAGAAGCCATCAAATACGACATAGATATTCTTTGGATCGGTGCCCGTACCTCTGCCAATCCGTTTGCGATGCAGGAAATCGCCGACGCTCTGGTCGGAACGGACAAAATTATCCTGATCAAAAACCCGGTCAACCCGGATCTCGATTTATGGATCGGCAGCATCGAACGCATTTACGGTGCCGGCATCCGTAAAATCGGTGTCATCCACCGTGGATTCAGTTCAGCTGATCAAAAGATCTACCGAAACCTGCCTCAATGGCATATTCCCATCGAACTACGCCGGCGTTACCCGACCCTGCCGATGTTCTGCGATCCAAGCCATATCGGTGGAAAACGCGAATTGGTGGCTCCTATTTCCCAACAAGCCATGGATCTTAACTTCGATGGGCTGATGATCGAATCCCACTGTGATCCGGACAATGCCTGGAGTGACAAAAACCAGCAGATCACACCGGATGTACTCGATTACATCATAAACCTGCTTGTCATCCGTGACAGTAAACAATCGACCGAAAATCTGAGTGAGCTCCGCCGGCAGATCGACGAAATGGATGACCAGTTGCTTGAAGTGCTGGCCAAGCGTATGCGCATTTCCCGCGAAATCGGACTATACAAAAAAGAGCACAACATCCAGATCCTACAAACAGCACGATATAATGAAATTCTGGAAGACCGCATCAAACAAGCTATTAAATTCGGTATTGACGGAGACTGCATGCAAAAAATCCTCGAGCTGATCCACGAAGAATCTATCCGTCAGCAAATGAATGTCATGAACGAATAAGCCATTCGCAGTTCCTATGAAACAAACCTAAAAAATAATGATCATATGAAAATATTGATTATGGGAGCCGGCAAGATGGGCCGGTTTTTCGCCGATGCACTGAGTTTTCATCATGAGGTGTGCCTGTTTGACACCAATCCGGCTCAGCTGAAATTTGTCTACAACGCTATCCGAACCACAAATCCGGAAGAAGTCAGGGCTTTTAAACCTGAGTTGATGATCAATGCCGTGACGATCAGGTATACGATCGATGCCTTCAGGACGATCATCCCGTACTTACCGGAAACATGCATTCTTTCCGATATTGCCTCAGTAAAAACCGGTCTGAAGGAGTTTTATGCCGGAAGTGGGTTCCGCTTTGTTTCATCCCACCCGATGTTCGGCCCGACATTCGCCAGCCTGAGCGACCTGAGCACGCAAAGTGCCATCATCATCAAGGAATCCGATTTTCTGGGCAAAGCCTTCTTCAAAGATCTGTACAGTTCGCTGAAATTGAAAATTTTCGAATACACGTTCGAAAAACATGACCAGACAACAGCCTATTCCCTGTCCATTCCGTTTGCCTCGACGTTAGTCTTTGGTTCGGTCATGCGCCATCAGGAAGCGCCAGGCACGACCTTCAAACGCCACATGGCCATTGCTCAGGGATTGATGTCCGAAGACGATTACCTGCTACAGGAAATCCTGTTTAACCCGTTTGCACCCGAACAGATCGAAAAAATCCTGGGTAAGCTCGAAACACTGCTAGAGATCATCAAGAACAAGGATCCGGAAAAAATGCAAGCGTTCCTAAAAATGGTGCGGAAGAATATCGAATGAGCTGTTTCACAACCTGATCCTGCCCATCAATCGACGAATCAGTTGATTCATTTTTTGAGTAAGCGCCACAAGTTTTCAAGTTGATCCAACATCCTTTTGCCGTTTACAGAATAGTCAGCTCAATGCCTCCCATTTCGGCCGCCAGTTCGGAATAGGACGAATAATAGCTGCCGGCCAGCCTGTTGCAGGAGGCCAGGCACCACAAATCGACCACAGCATCTTTCATCCCTTGCAACGCATTGCGGTCAAGCACGGCATCGATGGCGATGATCCGGTCCAAAAAACGGGCTGTCAGTTGTTGTTTGATCTCCGGTGAATCGGTAGCCAGGTAAAAACGGGTCTTTGGGCGTTCAATCAGCTCCGTTTCCATGAACCGGACATAATCATCCACCGAATTTCGCTTGATGGACTGCAGATTGTCACCCCGGCGGATGTGAATACCGATGACATGGCTGTCAAACTGACTTTTCAACCAGTTGATGCGCGTCTGAAGTTCAGGTACCGGTCTGAACAGCTCAGTCAGCGGAAAATGCCTTGTCAGCGAATACCCGGAAATCGCGTATATTTTTTGGCCTTTGACTTGTTCGTAAACAGCGTCATCAAACCGTTCAGCGGTGCCTGTAAGCTGAGAATCGAACAACATTGACCTGACCAGACCCGGAACATACAAATTGCGTTTGCGACTGAAACGCAAATACCAGTCACTCCGGCCGAAAGATTTCACGTTGACCCTTTCGATGTCGACAGGCAAAAAAAGTTCCCCGAAATCGGCCAGACAATCCTTATTCTTTTCCCAACAGACAGTGATGGTTCCATCCAGATGCTCAGCCATGCTTACACCCGAAGCCATGGCCCGCATGCGGTTGCAAAGCCCTCCGATCGGCACCAATGTGATGGAAACCTGTTTCATTGTCTATTCATGATAGGAATTGCTGCCAGTCTACCAATTATTCGTTCAATAAAAATTGTTTGAAGGAAGCAAAAGCGTTCGGCATGGAAACCGTTTGCTTCTTGCCACCCATGAAAGCCTTCAGCGTGGCCGGAATAGATACCTCATGGCCGATGATTGGTTCCACCGTAGCCTTGAATTTAGCCGGATGGGCTGTTTCCAGAAAGACACCAACCTGGCCGGGCTGAAGCTGTTCGCTCAAGGCACGGTAGCCACAAGCCCCATGCGGATCAAGCAGATAGCCTGTTTCGTCATAGACCTTTTTGATGGTGGCTGCAATCTGGTCATCATCGTACCGGGCACCGCTAATGTCGGCTATAATGGCCGCATGCGATTTACCATACAAATCCAGGACGCGCACAAAATTGCTCGGGTCACCCACATCCATAGCGTTGGCAATCGTCGATACGGATGGACGAGGTTTGTATTCCCCAGTTTTCAGGTATTCGAAGAAGATGTCGTTCCGGTTATTGGAGGCGATGAAATGCCGGATGGGCAATCCCATCTTTTTGCCGAACAAACCGGCTGTGATGTTGCCGAAGTTGCCACTGGGCACGCAGACCACCAAATTGTCAGCCTTTCCGATTTTTTTCAACTGGGCATAGGCATGAAAATAATAAAATGCCTGCGGCAGGAAACGGGCGACATTGATGGAATTGGCCGACGTCAGGTTCATGTGCCGTTTCAGGTCTGCATCCATGAACGAAGCCTTTACCAACGCCTGACAATCGTCAAACGTACCGTCCACTTCAATAGCTGTGATGTTTTGTCCAAGCGTTGTAAACTGCATTTCCTGAATCTCGCTGACCAGTCCCTTCGGATAAAGGACATACACATGGATGCCTTCCACACCAAGGAAACCATTGGCCACTGCACTACCCGTGTCTCCAGAAGTAGCTACGAGGACATTAACCTCTTTCTGACCCTGTTTTTTGATGTAATAGGCCAGCAACCTGGCCATAAAGCGGGCACCGACGTCCTTGAAGGCACAAGTCGGCCCGTGGAACAGTTCCAGACTGTAGATATTTTCCTTGACCCGGACCACAGGTGTGTCGAAACAAAGTGTCTCGTAAACGATCTGCTTCAGGGTTTCTTTTTCGATGTCTTCGCCGAAAAAAGCATCGGCTACCTGAAAGGCTATTTCCTGAAAGCTCAGGTTTTCAATGTGATCAAAAAATGCAGCGGGTAGTGCCGGAATGCGCTCAGGCATGTACAATCCTCTGTCGCTGGCCAATCCATCGACAACGGCTACCTGCAGAGAAGCTAAAGGAGCCAGTTTATTGGTGCTGTAATAGTTCATCTTCTTTAAAACGTCTTAATTAACCAACTAATTGTTGAATGAATTCATCTTCCTTCAGCAAACCGTATGAGCCCTCAAAAGCGGCTAGCTCATCAAAAACCGCCACGCTGTCCGGTGTATTGCCAGGCTTGTAAATCAGGAACGGAACCGGTTCGCTGACATGTGTCCTGATGCGGCAAAATGTCGGATGATCCGGTAACACGGCAATGGCCACCGGTTCGTCCCAATTTTTTACAGCTTCGTAAATTGGTCCAACGATGCGACGATCCAGGTACTCGATGGTCCGGATCTTCAAATCGACGTCTCCGTCGTGACTGGCCTCATCGGAAGCTTCCACATGCAAAAATACAAAATCCTTTTCCCTGAGTTCTTCGATAGCAGCCTTAGCCTTGCCTTCATAATTGGTATCGTATAAGCCTGTAGCACCTTCCACGCTGATTGATTCCAAGCCGGCATAAATACCTATGCCTTTAATCAGGTCGACAGCCGAAATCACACTGCCAGACCGGATATTCGGATACTGTTGCATCAGCGTTTTCATCGCCGGTTTATAGCCAGGAGACCATGGCCAGATGCTGTTGGCCGGATCTTTGCCGGCAGCTATCCTATTTAAGTTGACCGGATGATTGGACAGTAATTCCTGAGAACGGAGAATCAACTCATTCAGTTCTTCCGCAGTTGCCGTTGCATCAGGCTCCAACGGTTTGATCATGACCTCTCTGAATGGTGTTCCAGGAACATCATGCGGAGGTGTACAGTTCAACCATTTGTTACCACCTTTCATAACCAGCAAGTGTCTGTAGGAAACGCCCTCATGAAAAGCGATCCGGTCATTGCCCAGTTTGGCGTTCAAAAAATGGATCAGCTCAGCTGCTTCTTCATTGGAAATGTGGCCAGCCGAATGGTTCTTGATGCGTTCGTTTTCAATGCAGATAAGGTTACAACGCATGGCCATCTCGCCAGGATTCAGGGTGACACCCATGCTGGCAGCCTCCAGTGAACCGCGACCTTCAAAATCAGTTCGTACATTGTAACCGAGCAGGCTCATGTTGGCAATTTCACTGCCAGGAGCAAAGCCCTCCGGCACGGTCGCCAGCCTTCCGTTTCGTCCCATCTTTGCCAGCTTATCCATATAGGGCGTGCCGGCTATTTGCATCGGAGTCTTGTCTCCCAACGCGGCGATCGGCTCATCCGCCATGCCATCGCCTAAAATGATGAGGTACTTCATATCACCGGATGTTGGCAATGCTGATAATGTCGGCAAACACACCGGCAGCTGTGACACTGGCTCCTGCCCCATAGCCCTTGATCATCATCGGATACTGCAGGTAACGTTCGGTTGTAATCAAAATGATGTTGTTGCTGCCTTCCAAATCATAAAACGGATGTGAGGGCGCCACTTCCTGCAAGCCGACCGAACAAGTACCATTCTCCATTTTGGCAACAAAGCGCCACCGTTTCGACTGTTCTTCCAAGACACTGCGTTTGGCTTCAAAACCGGCATCCATCTCAGGAATAGCTTTCCAGAAATCATCCAGCGTTCCCTGAAAATAAGCGTCCGGAACGAACAGGTTTTTCACCACATCCGCTTGTTCGACTTTATAGCCTGCTTCACGAGCCAAAATAACCAGTTTGCGGATCACATCCGTCCCACTCAGGTCGATACGAGGATCCGGTTCGGAATAACGGGCTTCCTGTGCCATTTTGATGGAACGTGAAAGTGGAATGTCCGAACTGATCGTATTGAAGATGTAATTCAACGTACCGCTCAAAACCGCTTCCATCTTCAGAATCCGGTCTCCTGAATTAATCAGGTTGTTGATGGTGTTGATAATCGGCAGGCCTGCACCGACATTCGTTTCAAACAAATATTTGATGCCTTTCTTACGGGCAATATTCTTCAGGGCGGCATAATTGTCATAGGCCGACGAAGCGGCGATCTTGTTGGCTGCAACGACAGACACGTTGTGTTCGAGCAGATCCATATACAGGGAAGCAATTTGCGGAGAAGCCGTACAATCCACGAACACCGAGTTGAAAATATTCATGTTCAGGATCTCGGTCTTCAGGCGTTCAGGGGAATTGGGCACCCCTTCGTTGTATAACTTTTCTTTATAATTCTCCAGGTCAATGCCATTCCGGTCAAAAATGGCCTTGTTAACATCAGCAATACCAACGACATTGAGTTTCAGTCCATTTTGAGTCATCAGCATCGGTTGCTGTTGCTTGATCTGCTCCAGCAAACTGCCACCCACCGTACCGATTCCGGTCAGGAAGATATTGAGCACCTGATATTCAGACAGAAAGAACGAATCATGAATCACGTTCAACGCCTTACGCAGAGAAGAGACATTCGTCACAAAAGAGATGTTCGTTTCCGAAGCGCCCTGTGCACAGGCTATGACATTGATACCATTGCGACCGAGTGTACCGAACAGTTTTCCGGCAATACCCGTAGTCCGTTTCATATTTTCCCCGACAATGGCAATAGTTGCCAAGTCGTTCTCGGCAAAAATCTTATTAATTTCACCCATTTCAATTTCCTGTCTGAATTCTTCCAGCAAGACTGAAACAGACAAGTCAGCATCGGCAGAACGGACACCGATGGACGTAGTATTTTCGGAAGAAGCCTGCGAAACCAGAAACACCGAAATACCGGCTTTTGCCAGTGCCTTGAATATCCGATAGTTGACGCCAATCACTCCGACCATACCCAGGCCTTCGATGGTAATCAGGCTGGTATCACCGATGGAAGAAATCCCTTTAATGGACTTTCCTTCACCGTTTACCGGTTTTTCATCCGAAATAAAGGTACCTGGAGCATCCGGATTGAACGTATTCTTGATCCTGATCGGAATGTTCTTATGGTATGCCGGGAAAATCGTCGGCGGATAAATCACTTTTGCCCCGAAATTGCAAAGTTCCATAGCTTCAACATAGGTCAGCTTTTCAATGACATAGGCATTGTTGATCACTTTGGGATCGGCTGTCATGAAACCGTCCACATCCGTCCAGATTTCCAGAATCGAGGCATTCAGTTCGGCGGCCAGTATAGCAGCCGTATAGTCGGATCCGCCGCGACCGATGTTGGTCGTTTCACCCGTGAGGACACTACTCGAAATAAAACCTCCGACAACCGTTACGGTTGGAAGCGGACTGAATAATTCTTGTATTTTTTTGGCTGTTTCCTTAAAGTTGACGATGTGCTTTCCATATTTAGTGTCCGTTTTGATGAAGTTCCGGGCATCCTGATGGTCTGCTTCCAGTAATTTTGAAATAAACAGGGATGAAATACGTTCACCATAGCTGACCACAGTATCGTACGTTTTGCCTGAACAGTCCTGGATCAGGTACAATCCTTTGAAGATGTTGCCAAGCTCATCCAATAAATGATCCACTTCACATTGTACAGCTTCCAGCGTGATATCGGAAAAAATACCTTCCAGCAATACTTCATGCTTGGCCCTGATTTCCTGAAACACGTTGGCATATTCGATGTCACCGGCAGCTGCCAGTTTCGATGTTTTGATCAGAAGGTCTGTGACGCCGGCTACAGCAGATACGACCACAACGACAGGCTCCTCTTCCAATCCGACAATGTGTTTGATGGTGAGAATGCTGTTCACGGAACCTACGGATGTTCCGCCGAATTTCATTACTTTCATACTTTTGTGTTTTTTGCAGACCTGTCAATTAATTGGCTGGCCTGCTCAGATTGTTGTTATACTTAGCTGAAACGTCGGACATACAAACGCCCCTAGTGTGGTTGACACCGTTTCAACCGATATTAAAATAAAAAATAACGTTGGAGAATTCCCTTAAAAGGGCGAAGGCGAAAGATACGCACCGATACCTCATTTGCCAGATGGTGGAAACTAATTAAACCCCCCAAGGGGTCATGGTCGTTCGCATGCAGTGATAATTCAACATATGCGGGTGCTTCTTTTTACAAATAGATCACAAAGGTACGTTATAAAGTTGAATTTCAAAAGTCTTAAACTAGAATTCTCAAAAGAATCTCCATTTCACCGGTCTACCCTGAAAGGCCGTTCATCAGAGACAAGCTATTCAATAGCTAAACCGGCCTTTATTGCGTTCTGAGTTATTTCTGGAGTAGTCTTGCGAACTTTTGTTCTGGAATTTGACCGGAATCACATACGGAACAGTAACCGGCACACCATTCGCCAATCCGGGATTCCAAGCCGGCATAAGCTCGACCACTTTTAGCGCTTCTCTATCCAAATCCGGATGAATGCGTTTGATGACCTTTAGATTGATCAGCTTTCCGGAATCAGAGACATCACAATAGACCAGCACAATGCCGTCAACCGGTTTGACACTTGTTACTGGCGGATAAACCAGATTTTTACGGATAAAGGTCTTCATCGCCTTGGTTCCTCCGACAAACGCTGGTTCTTTGTCCACTTTGAAGGCTTCGGAAAGGGTTTCACCGTTCGTACCTTTAAACGTAAGAACAACGGCAAGTTGCGACTCGCCTTTTTCATTCAGTACTTGCCAACGCTGGATCACATTGTTGGCATAACTGATTTCCTTGTTTTTTCTGCCGCTGTTAAAATACCAAATAAAGACACCATCCCTGATTTCAGGATTGAGTGATTTATAGGTGCCAGTCCGGTACAACTGCCCGGTTGCATAATAATCCTGCACGATATACCGGTGTCCGGTCGAATCAAAATTGGAGGTACGGTAATAGGTTGCCTGAGTTTTGTCGGTCGTTGGCTGCCAGTTTGAATCATACAACGTAACCG
>JAUZOU010000070.1 GCA_030706285.1 Bacteroidota bacterium | reverse complement strand
GGCGGATGCCCTCACGGTCCATGGTCAGGTGGGCGGCATTGGCAGTCGGGATGATGTGTACACCTTCTTTTTCCAGTTCAACCAAGGTATCGGTATTGATGGCCTCGATTTCCGGAACGACGAGATCGGGTTGTTCCCGTTTGATGACAGCTCTCAACGCGTTGCCGTTTTTCATGTCGATGACATGACAGCGATGGGCTACCTGCATGGCGGGCGCATTTTCGTACGAATCGACGGCAATGGTTTCTACGCCAAGTCGTTGAGCTTCAATAACCATTTCTTTGCATAATTCTCCGCTTCCTAGAAAAAGCACTTTGGTTGCACTCTGCTGCAGTGGAGTGCCAATCTTATTTTGTGACATACCGTTGTTTTTTGGTGCTGCAAATGTACAGTTTTTATGGCTTTTTTGACGGTTTCAGCCATAAAAACGTTTCCCGGTGTCCATTGTGCCGTTCTTATTTTCCTAACAGTTTATAAAAGAATGATTTGAAGCGCTGCTTTGATTGGGATCGCTGAGCATCTTTGATGCTGTTTCTTTCTTCCACCATGCGGAGATAGTCCTGATACTCCTTTTTATAGGGGAAATCTTCCCGTGTCACATCCTCGCTGTTGTTTACGATCCAGGTTTTAACCAGTACCCCTTTCCGGATACGGAGAAACAGGTCTTTTTCGTAGACGGAATCGTAATCCGAACGAACATGGACAATCCGTTCACCCAGCGGTATCCTCAGTTTTCCTGTGTACCATTTGGCGAATACCTCGGTTTGTCCTGGGTAAAAATAACTGAGGTTCACCGTTTCATAGTCGTTGATTACGGCATCGAGTGCGACCAGGTACAATTTGTTGTTCTTGATCTCCCATGAGCCGTAATAACCTCTCAGACAAGCATCGTTGGGCGGTTTCAACTCATTGAAATTGCTGAGAGTCTCCAGTTGACCTTTCAATGGCTCTGAGGCCATGCGATAGTCTATGCCGTTGAATTTCAGGCGTTCTCTGATTTGTGCTGTCATAGTGCGGCGATTATGGTTTGATCGATGGAGCGACAACCCGCCCGTGTCTTTGTTTAACACAACGTACGCTTTTTTGTTTAGGCCTGTTCAAAACATTTGTAAGCGGTTAGTTGTTGTAAGTTTAGTGCTGTGACAAACGTCTTTTTAGCCGGTAAAAGGCAGAACGCCTACTTCTCTTAACCGGAAAATTCCGGCATAAATACCTTTCCTGAGTCGTGCAACTTTCTTCCAATTTTAAAGACAATGAAAATTGACATTGAAAACGGTCAGTTTTACTACGATTTGTTTTATCAACTATCATTTTTGGTTGTGACAGTAATCTGCCTGATTGAAGGGTACAAGCGAAAGTTTCCCATGTCAGCTTGGTTGCTGGTGCTTGTAACGGTTCAAGTGTTTACCATTGTCGGGGCTAAGCTCGGCGCCATTTCTGATGATGATTTCAGGTATTTTGTAAAGCACCTCCAGTTTCCAGCCGGTTATACCAAAAATGCAATCGGAGCATTGGTTTTTGGGTTGGCTGGCATCGGGTTAGCCAAACAACTGCTTCGGATTCGTTATCCGGTCATGGATGCTTGTGCGATAGCCATCCCCTTTGGCATGATGGTACAACGAGCCGGATGTCTGATGACTGGGTGTTGCTATGGTACTGTGACTCACATGCCGTGGGGCATTCAATATGGTATCCATTCGCCGGCCTTTCTTCATCAGTTTTTTTCTCACGAGATCGGACTGAGCGATACTCTGACATTAAACGTTCATCCTGTTCCGCTTTATTGTATGGTTTCCGGTCTGGTGATAGGAGTACTGCTTCTTTTTCTGAGGCCTCGTTTGAAACGTCCGGGCAATCTGATGATCGCCGGACTGGCACTTTTTTCAATCGCCCGGTTTATGATTGAATTTTTCAGGGATCCTCAATCGAACGGTTCGTTTCAAGGCAATTATGTCATAGGCCTTAAAATGGTGCAGCTTTTTTGTCTGTCGGCTTTTCTGATTTTATCGTTTTTTCTTGTAATCAGGGAAAAACGGTTTGTCCGGAAAGTTGTTCCGGTACAAACCAGCCATCCATTGCAGGAGGCTTTTTATCTGCTGATACTATCCTGTCTGTTTTATGTAACGAGGAACTGGTTTTCCAAGATGGAGTTTCAGGTAATTTTGGTTGTGCTCATTCCAGCGATGCTGGTGGTTGTCTACAACTTGGTTGTCAGTTATTACCCGGTTGTTGTAAGGCTTCCTGCTGTTTCTCTGATCTTGTTGTCCGTATTTCTGATGTCGGTGACTTATCCGAAAGACGATACAGTTTCATATAGTCTCATTCGCTTTGGTATGTCCGGTGGAAGTTATTCAACGACCCATTCGGAATCGAATGGATCGGCCGGGTGCGAAGATTACCAAGAGCTTGGGCAACGTTTCGATCAATATTACAGATTAGTTGGAATAGGTTATTCTGTAGTCAAAAAGAAGCAACAAAAAGTGCTTGAATATGGCTTGAATACCTACTTTGGTACACATACAGAAAAAGGGTTGACATCTTATAATGAAACGTCAAACTCTATTTTTGGCATCAATCCGTTTGTCAGGTTAGATAAAAAGTGGTGGGGAGGATCTCTTGGCCTGCATGTAGGCAACTTGTGCTTAACGCCCGTTGATTGGATGGAAACGAAAGATTATGTCCAAATGCCAACTACCGGAACTAAGAGTTATGTCATTTTTCCTCAGCTTTCTTTTAGATTTGGTCCAATTCCCTATGCATATATAGGCTATTATGTGGGAGACCATTTTCCGGCACCGTTTCCTATGTTCGCCGATTATGTAGAGATAGGGACAGGGCTTGGACTAAAGAACGGCTTTAGAATGAGTCTGGGTTACAGCCTGGATGAAAGTCCGGTGATGTTCCGGTTAGCCATTCCTCTTGGTGACCGGTTTTTACTTGAACCTGTCTATCAGTGGAATGATGCTATGCTCCCTCTGTTTGAGGAAAATTACCAGTTCTCGATTGGTTTGCAATATAAGTTGAGGCGACACTAAGTTTAGGAAAATAGCTTAACACTCTGAAATATTGACCGGAATCTTGGCCAGTCCACCTTCCGATGTTTCCTTGTATTTGGTATTCATGTCTATCGCGGTTTCCCACATCGTGTTGATGACGTTGTCCAAGTTCAGCCGGGCGGCTGAAGAATCGCTTTCCATGGCGATATTGGAAGCTGTGATGGCCTTGATGGCTCCCATGCAGTTTCGTTCGATACAGGGTATTTGAACCAACCCACCAATCGGGTCGCAGGTCATGCCCAGATGATGTTCCATGGCAATTTCGGCTGCTTGCAGCACTTGCTCTTTTCTACCACCCAGTGCTTCTGTCAGGCCGGCTGCTGCCATTGAACTGGATACGCCGATTTCAGCCTGACAGCCACCCATGGCTGCGGAGATGGTTGCCTCTTTTTTATACAACGTTCCGATTTCTCCGGCGGTGATGATAAAGTTGACAATCTCCTCTTCGCCGAAATAGGGTACAAAACAATAGGCATACATCAATACGGCAGGAATGACCCCGGAAGCCCCGTTGGTCGGTGCCGTTACAATCCTTCCGAAGGAGGCGTTTTCTTCATTGACGGCCAGCGCAAACACACTGACCCATTTGTTGACGGTGTTGAAATCGTTGGGCCCTTTTTTGATGGTCTTGATCCACTCATCGGCATGACTGAACTTCTGACCGTGCAGCAAGTGATTGTTGATGTCGTAGGCTCTCCGTCTGACATTCAATCCTCCTGGCAATGTTCCGGATTTGTTGATGCCTCTGAAAATGCAGTCTTTGATTTCGCTCCAGATATGAAGAGCCTGTTTCCTGGTTTCAGCTTCAGAACGCCAGGCTGTCTCATTGAGCATGATTAGTTCGGAAATCCGCAGGTTCAGTTTGGTGCAGTTGCTCAACAGCTCCTGAGCCGAATTACACGGATAGGGTGTTTTGATTTGTTTGTTGGCATCCCCGGCATCATCGGGTGTCATTACAAAGCCACCGCCTGTCGAAAAGTATTCTCTGGACAGGATGGTGCCGTCTTTTAGTAAAGCGTCAAATTGCATGCCGTTCGGATGCAGGTTCAGGCTTTTTTTGTATTCAAAAAGAATGTCTTTTTCGTCGTCGAATGGAATGGCGATGCCTTCAGATGGATGGATGAGACCGTTTTTTTTGATGGTTTCGACTTTCTTAAGAATGGAATCGGTATCGATGGTGTTGAAATTCTCGTTTGAAAGGCCCATCATGACAGCGATGTCAGTCCCATGGCCTTTCCCGGTTTTTGCCAGTGAGCCATAGAGATACGTCCTTATTTTGATGACATCGCTGAGTTTATGTTGCTCGTTCAGATAGTTCAGAAATAGTAATGCGGCACTCCAAGGCCCCATGGTGTGTGAGCTGGAGGGCCCGATGCCGATTTTTATGATATCAAATGCACTTAATGATTCCATAGTCTACATGGTTGGAAGGATAATTATACCAGTTTAAAAATACGATTATTTTGGAAAAACGAATAAAAAAAAACGGACGGCAACGTTTTTTTATCGTGCCGTCCGTCTTTTTTTGCAATGAAAATTCAAGTTATTTGAGTTTTAGCTTCATGCCGATGCTGAGATGGGTATTGGCCAGGTTGTTGATTTCTTGTATTTGTTTGACCGTCGAACCGTATTTCCTGGCTAACGCATATAAGGTATCACCTTTACGTATGGTGATGATGTCTGCTTCCAACTTGTCAGCTAATTCTTGCCGGACAGGTTTTACTGTCGCTGTAACAGCTCTCAGAGGTCCCGGTGTAGAAGGAACTGGCGAATAGGCTATGAAAGGAATCCGGACAGAATTGTTGGCAAAGTCGAAGTACCTTTCCGGATTTTCGGGCGCTTTATTGTGCCTGACTTCAAAATGCAGGTGATCGGTGGTCGCTCTGCCGGTTCGCCCTCCAAGTCCGACAGGCTGACCGACGGAAATGCTGTCACCTACGTGAACCAGACATTTGCTTAAATGGGAATAATACGTCTCCAGATTATTGATGTGTTTCAGTACAACCATGTTTCCATAACCGAAATAATAACAGGATCGTGTGACTCGTCCGTTGAATACGGCTTTAACCGTATCGCCTCTCTGCAATTTAATGTCGGCTCCTGTATGGTGGTGCCTTCCTCTATAACCAAACGGGCTGATCACTTTCCCCTGAATGGGTGCGATCTGTTCCGTAGGTTGAACGGTTGGCGTATTAATGATCTGATAGGTGATTTTCGGAGAGGATGCCATGTTGGTTTCTTCTTTGTCGGCAGTACTGCTGCTAAATAACAGGTAACTCGTAGCTAAGAAACTCAGGCATACTAAATTGGATACGATTCTGACAGAACGGTGTTTTCTTTTGGTTTGATGGTTGACTGGCCTCATTTGAATTTTTTTTGGGTTTTCGTTGAAATAAAAACTTGGAAATCAGCTCGATGCCGACCTCTAATTCAAATTCCATGTTAATAATAATGATTGCTTTCTACAAATATAAAAAAATTTGTTCTATCAAAAAAGAAAAGTCTCTGTCTGGTTGATTATTATAGTGTTTTATAGGATTTATTAAGTTAAATTTCCATAGGTTAACCCTCCGTAAACGATTCAAAAAGCAGGTAATAAAGGCTCATCCGGCATGGATTTCTTATGCCGGAACAAAGTAGACAGAGGGTCGGTTTTAGCTAATCAGATAATGAATAATCCAACGCAAACCCTTTCTTTTGATTAAACTTGCTCTTTTACTGTTTCCCTGCCAGCTTTGTCTTTGTAGTAGATATCTTCCATGACCAGCCCGGCCAACGTAAAACCAAATATGGCGGTTATGTGCGCCAGTGTGCCGTTTATGGCTGCCTTTTTACTGCACCATTCGTGGTTGGCCAGTTCCTGATCGCCTTTGGCATCTCTGTTTTTGGGGCAAAGACAGTGGACGGTTCCGCAGGATTTGTTGACGCCTTTATTGCTCAGTACTTCTTCACTATAGACACATAGAAACTTTTTACCTGGCATTTCGCCTTTACGGATGAGGCGGCGGATACAGGCAGCCAGTGGATCGCCTTTGACTTTCCAGAATTCAGCCACCCGGATTCTGGTCGGGTCAATCTTTAGTGCGGCGCCCATGGAAGAAAAGAATACGGCGTTCGTTTTTGTGGCAGAACGGATCAGGTCGACTTTGCTGCTCAGGCTGTCGATGGCATCGATGATGTAGTCGTAGCTGTCCAGCTCGAAGAGATCCCGGTTATCGGCCGTGTAGATTTTCTGGATGGCCGTAATCTCGGCATGTGGATTGATTTCCAGCAACCGTTTTCTGAGTGCATCTGTCTTGACCTCTCCAACGGTCAATGTCGTCGCGTGCAGTTGCCGGTTGATGTTCGTGATGCAGATCCGGTCGGAATCCACAATGGTGAGATGCCTGATGCCGCTGCGCACGAGGCTTTCTGCACACCAGCTGCCGACGCCTCCGATACCGAAAATAATGACAGTTGCCGATGCCAACTGTTCCATCTTTTCCGGGCCAAACAATAACTCCGTTCGGTTAAAAATGCCTTGTTCCAATCCCATTCGTTGATGCTCCTGATTTTTGCTGCAAAGATCATATTTTTTAGGCGACTCTGCAACTATTGGAATGAATGCCGTCTTTTAGGTATAATCGCCCATCGTCCTAAACTCCGGCTAACGGACTTATCAAACTGAATGAATCGTTGTTTACACCTAAACAGTGATGACTAAGGCTGGCTTTACAAAAAAATGTTGATTTTAAAAATAAAAATAAAAATAAAAATTATTTCGAAATGATTATGTTTAAATAATTACTATGTTTGTGATTATTCTATTAATATTAAATGGTTAATCGGGTTTATGAGGAAAATTTACTCGATAACATCCGGAAATATGAACAAGGCGCTATTTTTGGAACGGGCATGTCCTATCACCATTATTCGTTTGAATTCAGGTATGAACTTGGTAATGGTATATCGTCATATTCTGCTTTAGGCTCTTTTGCCCATCGGTTCCAATTCTTGCTTGCCTATACTTTTTGACCGCTTGTATGGCTGCAGCAATGCCTGCTGTCAGGAAAGAAACGAACGTTCAATGAATAACCTGCCTTTGTTATGAGCCGTGATCAATCCATCAAATTGCTAAGACGTATTCCGGGTGTTGGAAAATCGATTGCCGGAGATTTGTATGATATCGGCATCCGTGAAGTTTCCGACTTGGTTGGGCGGGATCCGGAACAACTCTATAACTGTTCCAATCAAAAAGCCGGTTTGACCCAGGATCGTTGTCTGTTGTATGTGTTCCGATGCGCCGTTTACTATGCAGAAACAGAGCCTTTTGAGCAAGAAGCCGAGAAACTGAATTGGTGGTATTGGAAAGATAAGAAATAACCATTTATTGTTTGGGCTGATCCATAGGTGGGTAAAATCAAAGAGTTCGATTATCTAAAAAAGTCGTTGCCGATGTGAACGAAACCGTTACGGAATTGTCGGCTCAATCGCCTGTTTTGGGTATCAGTTGTGGCGATATGACATTTGGTCAAAGTGACCGATTCGGGCATGTATTTGTAAAAAACCTGTGAATGATGATTGGACGTTTAAACTTTTTTTAAAATGAATGGTCTGATAGGTATTAATAAATCAATGGTAGCCTATGCGACAGTTTTTTTTGATCTTAGGCCTTTTTATGGGTAGTTATGGCATCTTCGCGCAGGAGCTGGCTTTTCCTGGCGCAGATGGATTCGGTAAATATGCAATGGGTGGAAAGGGTGGTTCGTTGTATCATGTGACCAACCTGAACGACTCTGGACCAGGATCGTTTCGGGATGCCGTAAGTACACCCAAACGAATGGTTGTTTTTGACGTCAGCGGTGTTATTCGAATAGCCAGCAAGCTCAAAGTCGCGTCATTTATAACGATTGAAGGGCAAACGGCTCCTGGAGAGGGCATTACGGTCTATGGCAACGGTGTTGCGTTGACAGGTTCAACAGATGTGATCATTCAATACCTGCGATTCAGGGGCAGTGTCAACATGGGTAAAGGCGTCTGTACTTTGTCTGCCGATAATGCCCGCAACATCATAGTTGATCATGTCTCCATCGAATGGGGACGATGGGACAATCTTCATATAAAAGAAAGCAAAGATATTACTTTACAGTATTGTCTGATCGGGGAAGGCATCAATCCGCAAATGTTCGGGGCATTGCTGGAAAATCCAACTAATCTGACCATTCACCATTGCCTCTGGCTTGACAACAAAAGCCGGAATCCAAAGGCAAAAGCAGGGATAGAATTTGTGAACAATGTGATCTACAATTGGGGAGGAAATGGATTTGTCGGTGGCCATTCACAAGCTGATCATTATCAGGATATTGTCAATAATTACTTTGTTGCAGGTCCGAACTCAAGCCCATCTTTTATCGGTCTGTTTACTCAAACGGACCATGTATTTCAGGCTGGGAATAAGGTCGATCTGAATAAGAACGGACGGTTGGATGGCCGTTTGGTGACAGCTGATGACTTTCTGCAGAGAGGAGCCAGCCTTGAACAAAAAGCCAACAATCAGTCACTTATGAAGATGGATACTCCGGAGGAAGCCTATCAATCAGTGATGAAAGAAGCAGGCGCATCGCTTCACCGGGATAAGGTAGACAAACGTTTGATTGGATATGTTCAATCGCTTGGCAAAAAAGGGAAAATCATAAAAGACGAATCAGAAGTGGGGGGATTGTAACCGATCATTCTGCCGCTTCCTTCAGTCTGCTACCTTGACTGCATGAACCCCTAAAAAAGTGAAGGCTGACCATGTTTGGCCAGCCTTCGATTTTTTTTGACTGCGTTAGGCAAGTTTCACATTCACGGCATTTAATCCTTTTCTGCCTTCTTCAAGGTCGAAAGTGACTAGATCGTTTTCTTTGATTTTTTCCTTCAGGCCACTTGTATGAACGAAATACTCTTTACCTGATTCATTGTCCTTAATGAAACCAAAGCCTTTGGTTTCATTGAAAAATTTTACTGTTCCGTTATTCATTTTGTGATTAATTGATTCTGCGAAAATAGGTAATAAATTCATAGATACCGCATTTAGTAGCAGATTTTATTTTCTAAGGTTAGACCGACTATCGAAAAATCGGATGAGCTAGACCGCCAACGGCTGTAGAAACCTAATAAATGCTATTTTTTGACCGGATTCTTTTATGACCGTCTTTTTCACAATTGATAGTTTTGCAGAAAGATTCGAGCAATAGAATTGATTTGACAGCCAATCTTAAATTTATGATCATGCAAACAGCCTTGTATAGGAAAGCCATTACGCTAATGGCTTTCACCGTCAGTTTATTGTCCGTGCCATTGAATGCTTCATCAGAGAACAGCAACTATGTGACAAACCGGTCTCCCTTGATCGAAGTGCCGTTTACGCCACTGCCTCTAGGTTCGATTAAAGCCGATGGATGGTTGCTCAAGCAATTAGAGCTTCAGAAAGATGGCCTGACAGGCTATGCCGAAACACTTTATAATGGAGAAAATGATTTGGGCCCCAACAGCGATTGGTTGGGAGGAACAGGAAACAGCTGGGAGAGAGCGCCCTATTATACGAAAGGCCTGGTTGCACTGGCATATACGCTTAACGACGATAGCCTGATTCAAAAAGCGAAAAAATGGATCAACTGGTCGTTGGATAGTCAGAAAGCCAATGGCTTCTTCGGCCCGTCCGGAAACAAAGATTGGTGGGCCCGCATGCCGATGCTGTATGCCATCCGGGATTTCTATGATGCGACCAATGATGCCAGAGTTATCCCTTTTCTGACCAGCTATTTTAACTATGAAAACAACAACCTGGATACCGCTCCCCTTAGCGACTGGGGAAAGTCCAGAGCCGGTGACAACATTGAAATCGTCTTCTGGCTGTACAATCATACCGGTGATGCTTACTTACTCGATTTAGCCGATAAATTGAAGAATCAGGCTTTTGATTGGACCTCTATTTTAACCAACAACACGTATTATTATCCGGCGAATGATTTTCAGATAAGACATAATGTCAATATTCCACAAGCAATGAAAATGCCGGCTATCTACTATCAAAAATCCAGGTCTGATGCAGATAAAGATGCCTTCATAGCGGGGCGTGACATTCTTTTACGTGAACATGGACAACCAGAGGGACTTCAGTCCGGAAACGAACAGATTTGCGGCAAATCCTCTCTGACAGGGTTGGAATTGTGTGCCATTGTTGAACAAATGCAAAGTTGTGAGACCGCGCAAATGATTTTGGGAGATGCCTCTATTGGTGACCAGCTGGAAAAAATCGCGTTCAATGCTCTTCCTGGCAGCGTCTCAAAGGATTTCAAGGGGCATCAGTACTACACTCAGGCCAATCAGGTGCAGAGCAAATTCGGCTTTACCGGTTTTGGACAAAATCATAATAACGGTCTGTTGCCAGGCCCTTATTCCGGTTATGGTTGTTGCCGTTTCAATCTTCATATGGGATGGCCTTATTTTGTCAAGACGATGTGGGCTGCCACGGATGACAATGGTCT
>JAUZOU010000007.1 GCA_030706285.1 Bacteroidota bacterium | reverse complement strand
GATGAACTACTCATCGGGCAGATTGTGGATACCAATTCAGCCTGGATGGCCAAAGAGCTGAACAAGGACGGATTCCGGATCACTCAGATCAGCTCTGTTCCTGATGATGAACGACACATTATTCAAGCGATCGACCTGGCTTTTCAGCGGGCAAACATCGTATTGGTGACAGGCGGCCTTGGCCCCACTAAAGACGACATAACCAAACAGACACTTTGCCGATACTTTCAGACAAAACTGGTATTCAATCAGGAAGTTATCGACAACATTAACGAACAGTTCAAAGACCGTCCGCTTGTTTTGAATGAACTGACCTATGGACAAGCATATGTTCCTGAATCGGCCATCATCATTCAGAACAAACGGGGAACAGCACCGGTCACCTGGTTTGAGAAAGAAGGGAAAATTCTGGTTTCTATGCCCGGTGTCCCTTCAGAAATGGAATGGGTCATGAGCCAAGAAGTGTTGCCTCGGCTGAAAACATTTTTCAACACCCCCTTTTTGCAGCACAAAACAATCCTGGTCCATGGCATTCCCGAATCGATGTTGGCCATCAAACTGACCGGTTGGGAAAACGGCCTGCCGGAATGCCTGAAACTGGCTTATCTGCCTTCTCCCGGACTTGTCAAACTTCGTCTTACAGGATCCTTGCCGGATAGAGACAAGCTGGCAGCCCTTATCAACGACGAGGTGGCAAAATTGTATCCAATCCTTGGCAAAGCGATTTTGGCAGAAGAAGACAGCCCGGTCGAGCAGGTCATCGGGCAGCTGCTCCTCAGCCATCACCTGAAATTGGTTACGGCGGAAAGCTGCACTGGCGGAAACATTGCCCATCTCATAACAACCATACCCGGCAGTTCCGCCTATTTCAATGGCTCAGTGGTCTCTTATAGCAATGAGGTCAAACAACACCTGCTGGGCGTTTCAGCTGAAACCTTGGCAGTTCATGGGGCTGTCAGTCAGGAAGTCGTCGAACAAATGGCCAGGGGAGCGCTGGATCGTATCGGAGGGGACATAGCTGTCGCTGTTTCCGGGATCGCCGGACCTGATGGCGGCTCAGAAGAAAAGCCGGTCGGAACCGTCTGGATCTGCGTCTGCATGAAAGGCAAACTGATCAGCCGCAAGCATCAGTTCGGTGCTTTCCGCCTCAGGAACATCAACCAAGCCAGCCTGTTCGCCCTAGGCATGATTAAAGAATTGATCGAACAATAACCACTTATCCATATGAGAAATTTCACAAATGTCAAAGATCTGGGAAATCTGAACGACGCAGTTCAGGAAGCCCTTGAAATCAAAAAGAACCGGTTTGCCTACAAGCATCTCGGAGAAAACAAAACCCTGTTAATGGTCTTCTTTAATTCCAGCTTGCGGACCCGTTTGAGCACTCAGAAAGCCGGAATGAACCTGGGGATGAACACTATCGTACTGGATGTCAACCAAGGAGCCTGGAAACTGGAGACCGAACGTGGCGTCATTATGGACGGTGACAAATCGGAACATATCCTCGAAGCCATTCCGGTCATGGGCAACTATTGCGACATCATCGGTGTCCGTTCGTTTGCCCGTTTTGAAAATAAAACGTTCGATTACGAGGAAACCATTCTGAACCAATTCATCAAGTATTCCGGCAGGCCTGTCTTTTGCATGGAAACGGCCACCGGTCATCCGCTGCAGAGTTTCGCCGACCTGATCACCATTGAGGAATATAAGGAAAAGCCACGTCCGAAAGTTGTCATGAGCTGGGCACCGCATCCGAATGCTCTGCCGCAGGCTGTGCCCAACAGTTTCGCCGATTTTATGAACGAAGCTGACGTAGACTTCGTGATCACACACCCTGAAGGTTATGAACTGGATCCCAGATTTGTCCGGAATGCCCGCGTAGAATACGACCAGATGAAAGCCTTCGAAGGAGCGGATTTTGTCTATGCCAAAAACTGGTCTGCTTACATGGACCCGAACTACGGCAAAGTGTTGAACCGCGACCGCACCTGGACGGTCGGCGAACGCCAGATGGCGGTGACCAACAACGCTCATTTTATGCACTGCCTGCCTGTACGGAGAAACATGATCGTAACGGACGATGTCATCGAAGGCCCGCGCAGCCTGGTGATTCCGGAAGCAGCCAACCGGGAAATTTCAGCGCAGACTGTCATCAAACGCATACTCGAGAGCCTTTAAGCTCCAGGTCAAGATTAACAGGTATGAACCACAGGGCAAGTCCTGGACACTGATTCCGCCGCAAGCGGCGTGGCATTCTACCCTTAGAGATTACATTCGGCAGCATCATGACTGGAGAAATTCAGCCATGATGCTGCTTTTATAGTGTATCCTTTTGCTTTCCAATATTTTTAGGCGATACACAATTACATGTTACACAAAAATAGTGTAACTTTGACCGATATTTCAAAAGCGTAGACCCCTTATGTTGTCGATGAAAACCAAATACGCGCTGAGAGCTCTGTCCAAACTGTCCAAAGAATATGGCAACGGGCCGGTCTCCATTTCTGAAATTGTCGAATCAGAACATATTCCACGTCGATTTCTGGTCAATATTCTCCAGGACCTGAAGAAAACAGGTATTGTCGATAGCCTCATGGGAAAAAACGGAGGCTATTTCCTGACAAAAGCCCCCGAAGAAACCAGCCTTCTCCCGATCATCCAACATTGTGAAGAAAGTATTGGTCTTTTAGACTGTGTCAGTGAAACAAATCCGGGGGGTTGTCTGTTTTGTAAAGACATAGCCACGTGCAAAACGCATGATGTTTTTACAGACATCCGGGATTATACAATCATGAAATTAAAAGGAACAACACTAATCAATCTCTAATAACAATCTGAAATGAGCTACCAACACACCCCATACGCAAAGCCTGATCCTTACAACGCCTTACAAATTCCTATTTACCAATCAGACGCTTTCGAGTTCAATTCAGCCGAAGAGATGGAAGCCGCTTTCACCGGCAAAACGGCCGATCACAGTTATTCCCGTGTTTCCAATCCGACCGTCCAATTTTTTGAAGAAAGGGTACGTTCCGTCACGGAAGCCTACAGTGTTACCGCACTGAATTCAGGCATGGCGGCCATCAGCAATACGTTCTTGACGTTAGCCAAAGCTGGATCCAATATTGTCACCTCAACTCATTTGTTCGGCAACACGTACTCCTTTTTTAAATCAACGCTGGGAGCATTTGGTGTTGAAGCCCGCTGTTGCGATCTGACGAACTTGGATGACGTCTCAGCGCATATTGACGAAAACACCTGCGGCATTTTCCTGGAGATCATTACAAACCCTCAAATGGAAGTAGCCAATCTCAAAGCGTTGTCCGAAATCGCTGTGAAAGCAGGCGTTCCGTTGATTGCCGATACGACCATCGTGCCGTTTTGTGCCTGGAAAGCAAAAGACCTTGGTGTCCACATCGAAGTGGTGTCCAGCACCAAATACATTTCCGGCGGTGCAACTTGCCTTGGCGGCCTCATCATCGACTACGGAAATTTCAATTGGGACAAATCGCCGAAGCTGAAAAAACTGGCTTCCGAACATGGTGCTGCTTCATTCACCTATTTACTGCGTAAAGAAATACACCGGAACCTTGGTGCTTATATGACCCCTCAGGTAGCTTATCTGCAAACATTGGGCATGGAAACGCTGCAAGTCCGTTTCGCCAAAGCGGCGGGGACCTGTCTGCAACTCGCCAACGCGCTCGAACAGGTTGACGGTATTGTGTCCGTCAATTATACCGCATTGAATGACAATCCTTTCTACGAGCTGAGCAACGCACAATTCGGTCCACTGCCAGGCGCCATGCTCACGTTCGATCTGGAAAGCCGTGAACGATGTTACCGGTTCATGAACCATCTGAAGCTAATCAAACGAGCCACCAATTTGTTTGACAACAAGAGTCTTGCTATCCATCCGGCCAGTACCATCTTCGGTACCTTTACTGAAGCAGACCGGCGGCTCATGAATATCAAACAGGAAACTATCCGGCTGTCTGTCGGCCTTGAAGACCTGGACAGTCTGCTGGATGATATCACCCAAAGTTTAAACACCTCCAAATGAACTATGTCATTCTAGCTGACAATCAGGATTTGTCTAAAGCTGGCCTGTTGTTTTTTTTGAATCAGTCGAAAGAGCATTCCGAGGTTGTCGAAGCAGACTCAAAAAAAGAGCTGGTCAAACGGCTGACAGAATATCCGGATGCCTTGGTCATCCTGGACTACACCCTCTTTGACTTTTCCGGGCCAGATGACTTGCATATTCAAAGCGAACGGTTCCACCAGGCCCATTGGATCCTTTTTTCAGAAGAGCTGAGCGATGAATTCCTGAGAACATTCGTGCTCAACCATTCATCGTTTAGTGTCATTTTCAAAGACTGCGGCAAAGAAGAAATCTGCTCAGCCATCGAACTGGCGTTCAAACATGAACGGTTCATCTGCAACCATGCCAGCAATCAATTGCTTAGACGGCATCAGGTAAACGATATGCCGGACAATGTCCTCACCGCTACTGAAAAAGAGATTCTTCACAGGCTGGCGCTTGGGAAAACGACCAAGGAAATTGCCGCTGAACGGTTTTCAAGTGTCCACACGATCACAACACACAGAAAGAACATTTTCAGAAAGCTGGGCGTAAATACCGTCTACGAAGCGACAAAATACGCTTTAAGGGCTGGGATCGTTGACTCAGCCGAATATTATATTTGATCCTGACTTGACCATATGGAAACTATCGCTTTTTCTGTTCAGCTACTTACGTTTTCCTTTCGTCACATAGCGGATAGCCGCTACACATTGGGGATTATGAATCACATCACTCCAGTTGTAAACACACACATACTTTAATCTACTTGTTGTCAATGTATTGTTTAAAGCACGGATCCATTCATCTGTCGTATGATCACCCATATAAAGCCATTCCACAGCCCCCCAACAGGGTGCATCGCTCTTAGCTAATGCCTCCATAGCCGTACTGTCTTTCCGTGGATTTTCCGCATAGCCATAGAAGCTCCATCCTGGACAAGAATACTGATTGACCGCTGCCGTATATAGTGTCTCGCCTTTACTCCAACCACCGCAATGCGTAAAGATGCGGTTTCTTGGAATTCCATAATCTGACACATGTTTGCTTAAATCTTCCAGATGGGTCCTGATGACTTCTGCTAGATAAGAGGCTTTCATCTCTCCGGACGAAGCCAACCCGAGAGTCCGGACGGAGGCATAGCCGATCGTCTGGACTCCTCTGCCTGGAAGCAAATCGGTTTTAAGTCCATAAGCCGGATCGCTTAATTCAGGCTGATTCAGCTGGACATTGCCATTCGGATAATAATAGTTGTTAACTCCGATTGAACTTTCCCACCCAACCTTGATCCCAATCAGCAAGTATTTTTTTTTCTCCGGAAGCCCATTCCACCAATCCTTGATGATTGGAATGAGTTTGCCCATCTCTGTATAGCAAGCTTGCCTGTATGTCTTACTCATCAGATTAGGCATTGGAAGGACTCGCATTTGACGGCCCCAGTTCCTCCAACCGATCTGGACGGCCGAATCTGGAGTCCAGGAACTCCATTCCACATTATTTTTGTTTTCCGGATGATAACCGGGTTTGTTTTTGTCCCACCAATTCCACAAGTCCGGCCGGTTTTTCCACCAGGATTCACCGTCTATCTGAACCACAACCGGAATATCAAACAATTCGGATAAGGTAAGGTAGGCTTTCAATTCTCGAACTGCCTCAACCGGGTCTTCCTGAAAGTATGAGATGATGAAGCCAACTCCAATGGCCGTCCGTTTACCTTCGGCTTTTCCAAATAAACCAGCCATTTGTTGAAAGGCTTCCGATGTGGCTTCTACTCCATTTATGACGATGTAATTTGCGGGTCCATTTTCTATCTTATTTTTACCACCAGCAAAGCATGCCTGCATCAGAAAACAAAAAAGAACACTCAATAGAATTCGCCTTTTCATATGATTATCATTTTCCTTTTCAATCACATCAACGCTTGTTGATCCTAAAATCATACCGGCCTGACTGCAGTTCCAGTACTATTCTGTCTCGTTGTTCTTCTTTTAAACAAATGCATCGGTTCTTTTCTATCGGTTTTCCTGATTCGATGATCCCATCAGCCCGGATGCCTTGTAAGATCAAAATTGCCGTTGAGTTGGAGGGTACTTCGGCATGATAAAGAAGGACCCTCCCAGAACGTTTCCAATTTGAAACAATTTTTCCATAAGGTGATTCATGATACCCTTCCGCCCAATCAAGTCCTTTGACAAAAGAAGGACGCAAAATGACCTGTTTGAACCCGGGAGCCTTCGGATCAGGATAAATGCCGGATATTCCTTTGTATAACCATGCCGCACATTCTCCATACATAATATGGTTCAACGATGAAATAGCATTCTTGTCCTTATCCCATCCTTCATATAACGTTGTGGCACCGTTGTCGACATAATAGCCAAATGAGGGATGGGTTTTCTGGGACAGCAATTTAAAAGCCAGGTTGGACTGGCCGTTTTCGCTCAAAGCGTTGAACAGTGTTTTTGCCCCCAACACCCCAACATCCATATGATCGTGGGTCTGATGGATCCGTTCAACCAGACGGCTGACAACTTTCTGCTTCAGCTGATCTGGAACAACCTGAAAGTACAAAGCAGCCGATTGTTCCGTCTGCGTTCCCTTTGCATACACTCCGGTCTGTTGATCCAGAAATTTACGGTTAATGGCCTCTTTAATAGAATTGGCCAGAACTGAATATTTTTGCTGATCATCCGTCAGCCCAAACAGTTTCGCCGATTCGGACAAAATAAAGACATCCTTGTAAAAATAAAGTGATGAAATCAATTCGACATTGCTTTCCTCCCTGAACGGAACCCAATCTCCCAATCCCCAGTTTATCAGTCCGTCCTTGCTTTTACGTTCCAGCATATCCACATATCGTTTAATGCCGTCATAGGTTTTTTCAAGCAACGACTTGTCTCCATAAAACTGATAGACTTCCCAGGGAATAATCGCCACCGAACTGACCCAATCGGTTCCATTCGCCCAATGATAGCCCCAACCGGCTGTCGGAATGATGCAGGGCAACACACCATTGGGAAGCTGCTCGTCCAGATGGTCGTTCAACCATTTTTCATAGACAGTGATCCCATCAAAACTGTAAAGCCCTGTCTCTACTGCAATCTGTGCATCACCCGTCCAACCGTTCTTTTCACGGTGAGGGCAATCGGTCGGATAACCGAACAGGTTGTTCAAATAAGAATTATTTGTTGCAACAAAGATTTTATTGACCAGTTCATCGGATGTCTTTACCGCTCCGGCCAATTCAACATCACTGTGCATAACCAGCGCTTGCAGGTTATCTGTGTCCATTTTCAGTGGCACCGACGTCTTTACCTCAACATACTGAAAGCCTTTATAATTGAAACGAGGTGAAAATATCTCGATACCTGCACCCTTCAGGGTATAACAATCTGTTTGGAAAGGATCAGGATCACTGGCTTCAGGCCGTGCGTGTTCCGAAATGGATTCCGTATTGACATGGCCGTTTTTATACAATTTTTCACCATGCTTCAGCTCGATAACGGTTCCGGCCGGTCCTTCGATACTGAGTCGGGACACTCCGGCAATATTCTTAGCAAATGCATACACATACGTGTTCAGATCCAACTGCTTCACGGAAACAGGATGAAGCGCTTCCACCACCTTTATGGGACACAATTGCTGAGATACGATTTGCTTGGAGGGTGCCCCTGTAAGTTCGGCATTCGACCATTTGCTGTCATTGAAATTTGCTTCGCACCAGCCAGAAAGTTCAAGACAGGCATCATAACGCTCACCTGTATAAATACTATTGAAAGTCAGTGGACTGTCATGCGTCTTCCAGCTTCTATCGGTCGAAATAACCTCCGAACTGCCATCCTCATAGTCGACCCGGATATCCATACAACACCTCGGACGTTGTCTCCACGGTGCCTTATCGAAAGACCACACAGCCTTTGACTGAAGGTTGTACCAGCCATTGCCCAGTAAAAGTCCGATGGCATTCTTTCCTCGATTCAAGTAACCGGTCAGATCAAGTGTTGCATACAATGTCCGACGGTCAAAACGTGTATACATAGGATCCAACATACGGTCTCCGATTTTCCGGCCATTGATGTACAATTCATAAAGGCCGGCGACCATCACATAAGCTCTGACAGATTTGACCGGTTTGGCTATCGTTACTGTTTTTCTGAAATAAGGGGCAGGTTTGTATTCTATCGATTTGCCGTCAAAAATCCACTCTCCTTGCCAGTTAGCTGAGGTCATCATTCCGGTCTCAAAAAAAGTAATACCAGCCGGTTCGGACGCTTTGCCGTTTTTGTCCCACTGGACAACGGTCCAATAGTACCTGGTGAAAGGCAATAAATAAGGCCCCTTATATAAGACCAATTGACTGTCAGATATAATTTTACCTGAGTTCCAAACATTGGCTGAACCTGTTGACAACAAGGTTGAGTCAGTACCGATAAGAATCCGGAACGCTGTCTGACAGGCTCCTGCCGTTTGATCGTCCGATTGCCATGAAAGACGGGGGTAAGGAGCATCTATCCCTATCGGCTTGGTCAACTGTTCACATCGAAGTTTTACAGGTGAACCATAAACAAAAAGAACAGCACACGACAACATTAAGACGGCAGAGGCTTTTCGTCTCCGGTCATTCCAAATATTCATATGAATCTATTTAGCTTGGTAAATTCGACCGGAACGATTGGAAGAAGCCTTCTTGACAAAAGACTCCTTCCATCTAGCCGGTCAGGCACTTAATTATTTTTTACTGCCAAGATAGTTTACAACCTCAGGATACGTTTTTCGAAAATAGTCGACCAGTTCGTTAAACCGTTCCGGAAAATACTCCAACTCAAGGCTTGTCTCTTCCGTTTTGCCCACATATAGCGGAAGGATGACACCAGCATTCTTATACTTCAGCGCCGTGACAGCATTAGTCACTTCATTGAATTTTTTCAACAACCCGTCATTCAGTTCCGGACAACCCGGCTTAAACCTTACTTCTACTTGTTTTGCTTCATTGCAGTTTGTCTCAGGCAGATCAATCTGTACGCAAAGTTTGGATCCGATATAACTGAACCGGACAGGTTTTCCATCCAGTGTGACAGACTCAGGCATTGGCCGGCCATACAGATACAGCTGGAACAACTTTGTCTTAGGCATTCCGGCATAAGTACCTTCCCTTGGTGAAATGTCAATTTTCAGGGTATTCGCATCTGGGCAGTTGGTCCTGAAATTGGTGTAAGCATATTCCGTCTCATAGTTCTTGTCATCATCGTTATCTTCATACAAACGGCCTTTGCCTTCTCCTCCAGGGAAAATGCCCAGACGTATGCGATCAGGCTCTGTTTGCAGATTCATAATGCTGTCATCATACATCGGGATGATCGATCCGGCCTTCACATAAACCGGATATTCCGTAATGGCAAAGGACCTTTCTACCGTTTGCCCACCTTTCAACATGGTGCCGGTTTGCCATTCGAACCAATCATTGCCTTCAGGCAACCATACACTGACGTTCGAAACGCCATATTTCATGGGCTCACCGATAGGGGCAACCAGCATATCGTCACCGAACAGATATTCACGGCTGAACGAATAGGCTTCAACCTTTTCCGGATAATCATAATACAACGGCCGACAAAGAGAAATACCTGTTTCGTGGCATTCTCGTGCCATAGTATAAATATAGGGAACCAAGTTGTAGCGCAATCTGATTGCCTCTTTTTGCGCCTTGAAAAAATCGTCCCGGAAATTCCAAATCTCTTTTTTCAAATCACCGCTTTTGGTCGAATGAGTCCGGATTATTGGGCTGAAAGCACCATATTGCAACCACCGGGTGTACAGTTCCGGATCAAAATAACGCGAACCGGACATATGTCCGCCAATATCATGGCTCCAGTAACCGTACAGAACATTTGAAGCTGTATTGGTAAAATACGGCTGATACTCAAGGGACTTCCAGGAAACAAAGGTATCTCCTGAAAATCCGATCTGATACCGATGGTTGCCTAAGCCTCCCCACCGGTGGTAAAGCAGCGGCCGATGACTTCCGTTCCGTTCCATATCACTGAAAAACAAATAGTTCACCCACCAGGTATTGCTGAGTCCTTGTACTTTTTTGTCATAAGGATACTGTTGCCAGTCAATCCACCAGAAATCGACGCCTTCCTGTTGCATCGGATGCAAGACGACGTCAAACAAGTTGGTGACAAATTGCTTGTCCGATCCTACCCACGGAATGCCTTTCTTGGTGGCCGGATCTACTCCCATCTTTTCAGCAAACGCCTGATACTTTTCCTCATGGGAGAGCATACCGGAAGCAGGATGCAGATTAAGCGTCGTCTTGAGAGGCTGAGCATCTGTCCATTTAAGAAATTGCTTGTGATCAGGAAACAAGCCTTCATTCCAGGTCCAGCCTGTCCAGCCCGGGTATTCACCGAACTCATCGACATCTTTCCAACCAGGAAGCCGGGTTATGTGCCAGTCCATATCAACAACCAATACATCCAAAGGAATCCCGAACGACTTGAAATTGCCGACCAATTCGCGGATTTCCTTATCGGAATAGCTCCAGTACCTCGACCACCAGTAGCCAAACGCAAATTTCGGAGGCATGGGGACATAACCGGCTATCAGAGAATAATCCCTGAGTGCCGATTTGTAATTTCGTCCATAGGCCATAAAATACCAATCCTGAGCCTTTGGATTCGTCCTTTTTTTGACCCACGACCAATCGCTTCCGTCAAACAGGAAAGAGCCGGAATCGTCAATCAGACTCCAACCATCTTTGGCCAGAATGCCATCTTCAAGGTTCAGTCTAGTGGAATCGCCTCCCCAAATGTGGGTATCTCCATTGCACCCGTCCAATGTTCTGTAGGTTCCTTTTAAATTAGCCGCCTGTTTCATGCCAGGCTTCCATTCGAACGGACTGAATGTTTCGGCCGACTTTCCTGACGTATGACTGACAAGATTTTTCGACGATTTTACTGAAAGGTTCCGTGCCGTAAATTTACCGCTGCCGGTTTTATAACGTACAATCATCTTAGGCGTAGAAATAGTCAACCAGCCTCCACTTTTGCTGACGTTATAAACAGGTACCGGAAGATCACGACGGACGACCACAAAGGAAGGGTCATCCGTGAACAATCCGGTAGAATCCCATTCCATCCGGATTACCCCATCGGTTAACACCGTAAAACGGACATCCTCGCCTGATTTGACAATGGCTTTATCGGATGACCTTGTCGGCTTCTGCGCTAACAAACAGGCTGGTAATAAGAAAGCAAAAACCAATAACCTAAACTTGTGTTTCATCATGACTGCTTTTTAATGTTCAATTTCGGTTTCTGGCATAGACGGTGGCAATGCGCCATTTGTAGCCCAGGCAGAAGGTTTGCTACCCATAACGAATTCAAAGTTAGCACCGTTTTCGATATCAGCATGACGAAACCAACAATTATTGAACGGCTTGCCGTTTAATTTGCAAGACTGAATGTAGATATTCTTTTCACTGGCATTTTTTGCCGTAATAAAAATTTGTTTCCCATTCTCCAACGTTATCGTCGCTTTCGGATAAACAGGACTTGAGATCAGATAAACATCCTGCCCGGCATTCGGGTAAAACCCTAGGGAATGAAAAACATACCAAGCCCCCATCGACCCTGAATCATCGTTTCCAGGCACCCCACTCTTGGTCGTATCATATTGTGTAGACAATATCTGACGGACAATTTTGGCTGTCTTGAAAGGCTCGTTGATATATGCGTACAATGACGGGGCCAAAAAAGACGGTTCGTTGGAAATCTGGCACATTCCAACTAATTTGGTATAATAAAGCAAGTCATCCCGACTTCCGGTAAAGGACTTTGTGAAATACGCATCCAACCTTCTGGAAAAGATTTCCTTACCACCCATTTTCTCAATGAGCCGTTTCATATCATGAGGAACATAAAACGAATACTCCCAGGAAAATGTTTCATAGAACGGAGATGTAAGGGAGCCCGATGAGAAGACATTAAACCTGGTTGTATCAACCCAACTGCCGTCAGCTTTTCTCGGCCAGACGAATCCTTTAAAACCTAAACTTTCAATTGACGGGTTCCACATATTTTCCCAACTGGAAGCTTTCTTTTTGTATTTGAGATAGGTTTCCCTATCGCCAAGGCAGTTGGCAACAGTTGCTATGGCTGCATCATTGGCCGAATATTCCAACGTTCTGGTACAACAACGTTCAAAGTCGGTCGAAACATAGCCAATGCGGTTATAGTCCCAAAGTCCGCCTCTACCCTGTTTGCGTTCATCATCTCCTGGAGGAACGGTCGCGTTCTTTTTCATAGCTTCCAGAGCCGTCTTATAATCAATGCCCTTAATTTCCTTGACCATAGCATCGGCTATCAACATGTCACAGTTCGTACCGCCCTGGACCCGTCCGTTATCATTGCTGGAACGGGCATCAGGCATATAATTGTCAAATCGATAGATATCAACCAGCGATTCAACCATCTTACCACCCAATGTCGGCCTCAGCAAGTTGATAAACGGATGAGTGGCCCGGTACGTATCCCAGATGGCGTGATAATCACCATAATAAGGCTTGTCTGATTGCCACAACGGATTCTCGCCGGTAAAGTCAGTCGGCTGGAAAAATATCCGGTACATGGACGAATAAAAGATCGTTTTGGTCCTTTCGGAGCCTCCATCCAGCTTTACTTGTCCTAGGATTTTGTTCCATGTACTGGCAGCTGCTTCTTTCGTTTCATCCAGATCCCATGAAGCAATTTCTTCAGCATTATGCCTGGCTTTATTGGTCCCCATGTAAGAAATGCCAAGTTTCATACGAATCGTTCTGTGACCTTTGGTATTAAACGTAACATACGCCCCGGTTTTTTCATTACTGTCGAACTGGGATTTGACGTTTGGACATAGTGCTCCAGCTTTCCAAGTCCCAAACGAAGTAGCCGGCGAATCGAATTTGGCATAAAAATAGACCGTATAAGCCCGGCTAAAATTCCAACCACCTCGAATTCGACTATAACCTTCAATCTCATTATCCGAAAGGATTCGTACTTCCGATCCTACAAATTCCTGACGTTCGCAGGATGAAAGAAAACTGCCCATGTCAAACAGTATATTGGCCTGATCTGTTTGAGGAAAAGTGTACTCATGAATAGCTGCATGTGAAGTGGCCGAAATGCGTACTCCCACATTGTAACGAGTCAGATTGACAGAATAAAGACCCACTTTTGCCGTTTCATTGGCTCGTGGCGAAGAATAATCAACAGGATCCACCTTACCGACAGTAGGCATGACTAGAATATTGCCATACTTGCAACCGCCACCGGAGCCATTGAGATGAGTGTGGCTGAAACCGACAATGTTTCCTTTGGCATCCCATCCGGCATTCTGGTCAAGATTGTTGCAGTCCGGGCCGACTTTTACCATACCCGACGGCATCGTCACGCCGGGAAAGACAAATCCACCTCCGTCAGCTCCGATAAAAGGATCCACAAAGCTAGTGTAGTCTATTGCTCTACACTGTGCTCCGATTGTTGAAAACAGAGAAATAAATAGAATAAAACTTTGTATGATACCTGATTTTTTCATTTGAACTGGATAACTTATTAACGTATTTCGTATGATAGTGAGCAGATTATTGCCCGACGGAAGACGTCAGCTGATTCAGGTATCCTTTCGTCGGTGATTCGAACTGGATCTTCGTCTGCATACTCCGGGACATTTTACCAATGTTAAAACAAACCAACAAATGATTCCACCCTTTAACCAACGGCAAGAATTCAAACTTACCATCGTTTCCTTCCTGTTTGGAGCATACTACGGTCGTACCATTCACATAAACCTTCACATGACTGCCATTTTCAATCTTCATATCAAGCCTTGGCAAATTGAATTCATCCAGTAACTTCACAAGCGACGTCGGACTCTTAAGCCAAAAACTCAGATAGACCACTTTCTCCGATTTGGGTAATGTAGGGATGACTTTGACAAAATTCATAAAACCATTTTCATCGGCTTTGAGGGCAACAGATCCTTTGGCTGTTTCATAGCTAGCAGAAAAATCTTGATTGCTTGTTTTTATTATTTTTTCACCGGGAACAGCACAACCATCAATAACAATGGCCCGATTCAGGTTACCTGACACGGAAAGGGCCTGCAGTCTGTTGGCATTTCCTCCGTTCAGGATGACTCCCAGGTTGCTGATCAATGTTTTAATCAGCCCTTCTCCTTCAACCTTCAGTTTTGTCAGATCGATTGAAGTCACATAGATCTCACTGTTGCCCTGTTCTGATTTGATAATAGCTCCGCCATCCGGTTTTGTTATCAGTTCACTGATGTATACAGACGCCGTCTTTACCGCTTCAGAATTATTGTTCCACCTTTCCCAGTCCGTATTGCAAGCTTCGGCAATCACTTTCCCATATTTGACAAAATCTCCGCTCAGACCATATTTCATAACCGGATCCCCTGACAGTTCTGAGAAATAAAAGTCCTTATTTCCGAGATTACCGATCATTGGATCAGGTTGCATGATGACAAATGAAGTTGCATTTCTGTTTGTAAGGCTTAAGGGTTTCGGCATTAATTGATTGAGGCGGTTCAGGGTTTCTGGTGCGACACCGCAGACCAATACCCTGCCGCCAGTTTTCAGACATTCTTCAATATTTACTGCCGTTGTCGGGTTAAACGATACTAGTGAAGTGCCATCCACAATATACAGCTTCACTTGGCTCTTTGAATGGTCGACAAACGGTACACCCAGGCTTTCCAGCAAATTCTTCAACGGACTATCGTCAGGACCGGCAAATGCAACCCTCTCGATCTCAGCCTTATCAGGAGCAGCCATCCGCTGATCATAGTTTTTTTCCATTTTGAAATCTTTGACAGGAGTCATATTGGCTGCCTGTACGGCATAAAACAACGGCCAAGGCTCATACAAAGGCAAATTGGGATCATATCCAGGATTGAGTGTCGTTCCATAAGGATCCAGCCGCTCCGGCTGAACGCCTGGTACACCTTCCTGAAAATCCTGGAAAAAAATGCCATCCGTCAATTCAGGTGCATGTGACGTATTGTTCATCCCGAAAGGCATTGGTTTCAGTCCATACCACACCACATTGAAAACACTGGTATAGGAAGCATTGTATTTTTGCTGCAGCCTAATCAGACCATAGGCTTCAGTTGCCATGGCTTCCATCCTTCCGGTCTGAGACTCAAAAGCTCTATTTCCGTTGATCGAGGATGCAGTTAAGGGGGTCCCATAATAAATCGAGCCTGTTTCACCAATGCCCCAAGGTTTCCCAACCGATGACCACATTTTCATGGTTTGATCATCTCCGTAGTGGCCGATAAGGGTAGGCAGTTGCGTTTCCCGTTGGGTCTCACCATCACCGGATATCCAATCTCTGGTCGGATCTATGGCTTTTACAACCTTGACTAAGTGGTTGATTTCTTCAATATTTCGTTGGATAACAGATTCCGGAGCATGCATCATACTGATGGTCACTGGCAGCGTCTCATTGCAGACACTCCATCCGAAGACAGACGGGTGATTACGATCACGCAGCACTAAATTTCTGACATGTTTTCCGGCATCTTCCCAAAAACTGTCACCATCAATCCTGGAACAGCCATCACTTCCCCAGATACCGGATTCATCAAGAACACAAATACCCATTTCGTCTGCTACATCCAGGTAAAAAGAAGGATATGGCTGTGCATGAAGCCGGACGGCATTGGCATGAATGTCTTTCAGCATCTTGAACCAGCCCCATGCATAACGCCTGCTCATTTGTGGTATACCCATAAAATGCCAGGAATCACCTTTCAATTTAATCTGACTTCCATTTAGCAATAATTTTGTACCATCTATACTGAATTGCCGCCAACCGAAGCGGGTATAATTTATATCCGAAAGGCTCTTACCAGTTTTCAAACGAACGACGGCTCCGTATAAATTTGGAAAATCAGGTGTCCAGTATGTCAGCCGACCGTTTACTTTTTCGGTTAAATGCACGGTCAGACTGTCTCCCGACTTAACAACTAATTTTCCAAGATTGCCGATCCGGAACACTTCCTTCTTCAATTCTCCATTATCGGCCGGTGCCAGGTTGACATCCTCGCTGAATGGTTTTTCCCATTCACGAATAGAGGCCTCCAGGCTGATCGTTTGTTCAACGGTTGTCCTATTTTTGACAACCACAGACAGATCCAGTACATTATCTCTGACATCAGGATTGACAAAAACATTCTCAACATAAACTTTTGGCAAGGCCAATAAGGTGACATCTTGCCATATTCCAGTCATAGACTGCCCGAAAAATGAGCCTGCCACATATGTGCGAAAGCCGTATCTTCCATCCTGATAAACCATTTTCTGATGGGCAATTCCAACCGTTATTTCGTTAATTCCATCTTTCACATACGGTGAAATATCTATCCTGGTAGGCAGGAACAAATTGATCCCATCCGAAACAAGATGATCGTTGACATAGACTTTTGCATATCCTGCGATTGCTTCAAAATTAAGTATCAATATTTTGTCTTTCCACCCGTCCGGCAGAACAAAATTCTTCTGTATCCAGCCCATCTTTGCTGTTTCCCAGTCTTTCGGATAGGAAGGAAAGGTACACCGGTCAGCACCATCTCCCTTTTCAAGCGTATTGACATTCCACGGAGATGGGATTTTGATCATCACTGGATCCCATTCAAACCACTCAGGCTTTTGGAACTTCTTCAGATCAGTTTCATGCACAGGCATGAACTGCCATTTTCCGTTTAAGCACAGTTCATTCCGATAAGGTTTCTCAATTTCATGAACCATTCCTCTTTCCGGATTAAAAACATACCTGTATACGCACTGAGCATGGGCAGAAGAGCCTAGGCACCCAATGACAAACACAAATAACCATATTAAAAATCCACTTCGTTGATACATATAAATTCCATTTATTGGTGACTATTGAAAGATAGTCATCAGCATCCGATTTTTAACAAGATGATATAGAGCCTGTTGATTAAATAACCAATAAAAAAAAGATGAGGCAACAAGCGAATAAAACGGCTCCGGATAATTGCCTCATCTTCTTAATCAAGAAACAAAGTTATTATGGAATGGTAACGGTGTAAACTTTACTGTAATTATACTTACTTTGAGGATTGTCCGTCAAGCCGGCGACCCTGACATAGTAAGTATCAGACGTCAAGCCTTTTATCGTGTCTGAAAACTGAGTGTTGGCAATATCGGCGTATGTCTTTTCCGACAGCGTATGCGAAACATTCTTGCTATTCACAACCACATTGACAGAAGGCATGACAGATACCATCGTCATACTCTTTATGATATCATACGTAACACTTGAAGGTCTGGTAAGCTTATAATCTACAATGATATTACCTGATATGACCCTCGGCGTCGAAGCATGAATGGTCATAAAAGGTGTCACTGTAAAGTTAACTTCCGTCAGTTTCTTGACGTTGACCAACACGGAATCCGGAGTGACGAACGCGCCGTTCATGGGAAACACTTTATATTTATCCGCAAAAAGCTGCGTATTTTTAAAACTTCCGTCGGCCTTTGCATAGAAATAGATAGGAATGACCGGATTATAGCCTTCTTCGACCATGCAGAGCTGAAAACCAGCACCGGCTTCTGTCTGAATTCCCTCATTGGTGGTATTATCAATAACCGTACCTGCGATCCCGGCATTCGGGGCATCATAGTTGTCAATATCACTGCAGGAAAATAACGCTGCGAGTACCGGCAATGCCAATATAAACTTTGTAAGTTTCATATTCTTTGTGAATTTCATATGATTGATATTAATAAAGAGGATTTTGAACCAGTTTCGGATCTGCCGATATTTGGCTTTCCGGTATTTTCTCATAGTACATCTGAGGCAGGAAAGAATATGAATATCCTACTGCAACTTTGGTAAATATCCAGTCATTGGTTTGCACGTCATAATATGGATAAAGAGCATAGAATTTCCTGTTCAAAATTTGCTGATCAGCTATATGCCATCTGCGGATGTCCCAATAATGATGACTTTCGAATGCCAGTTCAACGGTTCTTTCATGTCTCACCTGGTCTCTTGTTACAGAAGGCAATTGAGCTACCCCGGCACGTATACGTATCTGATTAACTGCAAATCTGGCATCTTTCTCGTCAGACTGTTCAATGGCTGCTTCAGCATAATTTAGCAACACTTCGGCATAGCGTATATCAAACCAACTTTGTGTCGAATTCCACATGGTCGCCTGGCTCTTGTCTGCATTGAAATTCAAATACTTTCGAAGATAAAAGCTTGTAGGGGATGTCTCTGTCGTGGAAGAAATACCGCCAATTCGGATCACAGAGATTGAACCATTGGCATCAATCTGATGAGTATCCGGATTGTACAACGAATTCGGGTCCCCAGTCGTGACAGCTTTATGACCATAGATTGTCGTACTTGGAGAAACAGCCTGATCATCTACGACACCTGCCTGAACGCCGATTTCCGTACCTCTGAAGGTTGAAAAAGGCATTGTGATGGTCGCCATACATCTGGGATCCTTATCCTTATAGATATCAGAAGGCTTGGCATAATGTACCGGATTCCCATTCTGGTCTGTTATTTTCAATGCACCATCTGAACCGTCAATATACTCATATTGCTCAACCATGTCCAACGTCGGACAAATCATGGAACCATAACCTTGAGGACCACGGACAGGATAAGGCAACATCAGGTTGTCCCACGAGTGGCAAATATTCGGATAACTGTAGTCCCTTTCAAGTATAATCTCGTTATTACTTTCAGGATCATCGTTTAAAAACATATCTGTAAAATTTTCCGTCTTATCGGTACTTTTGTCGTAAAGCTCATATTTTTTTGAACTGACAACCAAATCAGCAGCTTTAAAAGCCTGTTCAAAATAGTCTTTCGCGAAAGAAGCCGGTATCCCGACAAGTCCGTTCAGCTGGACACTGCCATATTTAGCCTCAGAGCCTGCATACAGCATGGCACGGGATTTCAAGGCTGCTGCTGCATATTTGTTGACACGGCACCGGTCGCTTGTTTCAGGTAACAAAGAAATGGCGCTGTCCAACTGGGCACTGACATAATCATAAACTTCCTTTTCAGTATTCCTGGCTACCTGCAGTTTAGCAATATCTCCATCATACGTTTGAACATCTGTAACAATGGGGACACCACCATAGCGCTTTGCCAAAGCAAAATAGATATAGCCTCTGATAAACATTGCTTCACCCAGATACATTTGCTTTTTGTCTTCAGGCAATGTCGAAGCAGGGATTTTTTCGATAAAATTATTCACATCCCTGACAGCAGAATAGCCACCACTCCACCAGCCCCATGACGTGCCGGTTCCTATATCGCTCATAAGACCGGTAGCCGTGCGCAGCGCTTCACCACAACAATGTGCTGTTTTATTATAAGAAAACGCATGAAAGCTACCCATTCCTGTTCCGTAATTAAAATCTTCCATCGGCATATTGGAATACAAAACAGACAGGTATGCAAGCACTGCCGGCTCATTTGAGAAAACCTGGTTGTCTGTAAGAATTGTCGTCGGGCTGATGTTCAAATCATCGGCACAAGAGAAAAGTCCAATTGTTGATGCCACCAGTATCAATAGATATTTATTAATGTGTTTCATCTTGCTACAATTAAAAAGTTACATTTACACCAAGGTTGTAATTTCTGGTAATCGGGTATAGATAGGCCCATGTCTTTTGCGGATGTTCTGGGTCCATATAAGGAATCTTTGACCACGTCAGTAAATTGAATCCGTTAGCAAAAACTCTCAACTTTTGAAATCCGATTTTCTTTAGTAGCTGATTATCTACAGTATAGCCAATCTCAAGATTTTTCAAACGAAGATAAGAGGCATCTTTTACATAATAAAGTGAAGTTTTGTTATTTGGATTGGTACCGGAGACTCTGGACGGAGTGTATTTACCGGATACCCAGGCGCTGTTGTTATCGGTAGCATCAGTCCGGTGCCATACGTTCATAAAATAAGACAAACCATTTCTTCCCCATGGGAATGGATTGGCAAGCTGGTCCGTACTTTGAATATCGACGAAAAAATTGCTTGATCCCTGCAACAAAGCACTGACATCAAATCCTTTCCAGGAAAGTGTCGTATTAAATCCATAGGTGATTTCAGGTCCGGTCTGATCACTTGAATTGCCTTTAGCGATCGGGACTTCATCCAAATCGTCGATGACGCCGTCCTGATTGACATCTTTGTATTTTAAGTCTCCAATCAGGACATATTCATTGCCATGTCCGTCTTCAATAGGAGCAGCATCGATTTCTTCCTGTGATTTAAAATGGCCCAACACTTGGTATCCCCAAATTATATTTGAATTTCGATTATTCAGGTTGTTTCTCCAGTTTAGGTAGGAATTGCCGGCTGCTGCCTGCTCATAATGCAACCATTCCATCTTCTGATAGGAGAACTGTCCGTTGACGCCTATCAAAAATTCGCCCAAACGTTGAACGGTTCCGGCAGAAAGTTCAATACCACGACTCAGATCACTGTTGATGTTCTGCTGAGGAAGTGAAGCACCGACCGTTGAAGGCAACGTCAGCAACAGCGTACCGAGCAACCCGGTCCGTTTTCTGTTGAACAAATCGGCACTGAAATTCAGTTTCTGTCCCCACAGATTCGCATCAAAACCAATATTACTGGTAGTAGACGTATACCAGGTAATGTTCGGATTCGTCATGCCTCTTGAATTCAAACCGGTAATAGTCGTTCCACCGAACACATAACCATATTCTCCGGTTGAAGGATAGTTATAACCCTGAACATATTGGTATGCTGCCGCTTCATCATCTCCCATTTTCCCCCAGGATCCTCTAACCTTTAAATTGGTTACAAATGGCAATGCCTCTTTCATGAACGTTTCTTCGGACATTCTCCAGCCAAGTGATACGCCAGGGAAGAAACCCCATTGTTTGCCTTCAGGAAATAAGGATGAGCCATCATACCGGCAACTAAGTTCAGCAAGGTACTTTGAAGCATAGTCGTAGTTTAACCTTCCTACAAAAGCCTGATTATCGGTTTTATCATAATCATTGTTACCGTAAACCGACTGGACTGAATTTCCGGCAGACAGTTGGTCCAGTACATCCAGGTCAAATTGTCTTGAACCACCTAGATAGTTGACATTGTGATCGATCTTCTCATACAACGCCAATGCCTGAACATGATGATTCTTACCAAACGTCCTTTCGTAATTCAAAGCAACGTTCATCGTCGTTCTTGTTGTCTCCCAATAGGATTCGCTCATTTTTGATGGATTGTTCATCGTACTAGCGACATATTTCTGTGAGACAGCATCATAATCATACAGCGTATACGCCTTGTTAAAGACTTTATTAAAAAAATTATTAAAATAATAATCATAAAAAAACTTAGCGCCCAATCCTTTAATGAACGGTATCTTATAATTCAATGTCAGGCTTCCGTCAAAAGTTTTGTTATACGTATCGTTATAACCGACAATTGAAGAGTGAGTTGAAGCATACGGATTCAGCCCGTCAGCCATATTCTGCAGATAGGCAGGATTATTGTTGGCAAAAACGTTGTATGTCGGAATCTGCATCCAGATACCTTTGAACGTCTGCCAAGCATCTATGGACGGTGAATTGCGGTTATCAATCAAACCGGAAAGATTCATCTGTGCCGTAAAGTCCTTAGTCACTTCGGCTGTTACGTTGCTTCTGACGTTAAAACGGCTGTAGTTTAAATCTCCGCTTTTATACAGACCATCCTGTGTCATGTAACCTAGCGAATTAAAATACTTGATCTTATCATTTCCACCGGATACTGTCAGGTTTTGTTGGTTCTGAGGGGCTGTATTATTCATCACAACGTCCCAGAAATTGGTACCTTTCAGCTTTCCGCTTTTATAGGCAGCCACTTGCTCAGGCGTATACGTCAAAGCGACACCGGAGTTTTGCTGAGCCCAACTCAAAGCTTCCGTGTACTGCGCAGCCGTCATAGGCGTCGGAAAATTTGTTACCTGTTGCCATCCATAGGTATTGGAATAGGTGACAGTCGGTTTCCCTGTATTTCCTTTTTTTGTCGTGATCAAAATGACACCATTACTGGCTTCTACACCGTAAATAGCGGCAGAGGCATCTTTCAAAACTGAGATACTTTCGACTTCGTTCGGATCGATTTTCGCATAATCACTACGTTTCACACCATCGACAATAATCAACGGGGTTCCCCATCCACGGATGGATACAATCGAACTATAATCACCAGGCTCGCTGGATTGTTGCTGAACGCTCAAGCCCGGGAGCTTGCCGGTCAACTGATCAGCCAAACTAACATTGGTCGACGTCTTTATCTGCTTGTCCGAAACTGATGCAACCGAACCTGTCAGATTAACTCTTTTCTGCGTTCCATACCCAATCACAACGACATCATCCAGTTTGGTCGACTCATGAAGCATGACATTGAATTCCTTTTGATTTTCAATCGCCTGGTCAATTGTCTTCATGCCGACAAAGGAAAATGTCAGTGTCTCGTCCGGTTTGACCTTGGACAGATAAAAATGTCCGTTAGCATCTGTTATCGTACCCTTTGTGCTACCCTTAATGCGTACAGTGACGCCGAATAGGGGAACACCCTGCTCGTCAGTCACGGTTCCGCCGATTGATCCAGGATCCGTATTTTCTATCAGAGATGTGTTTTTTACTTTAGATTTGCTCTGTGAGCTGTTTTTCATAATGACAATACGGTTGTCAGTTATTTTATAGGTGACATCCTGCCCTTTTAAAATGGCTTTTAGCGCCTCCTCCACGGTACTGGACTTCAGCGTTACCGTAATCTTTTTTTGTAAATTGACGTCACCAGTATCAAACCAATAAGACATGCCCGTTTGTGTTTTTACTGCTTCCAGTGCTGCCTTTACTGTTTGATTCTTTAGCGAAAAGGTCACCTTCTTCTGTTGAGCAAAAGCGTTCGTAGCCGTTATAAGAGCCAACAGAAACACAAAATATTTAATATTTTTCATGGATAAATCATTAAATGAACAATCAACATACATTCGTTACGAATGTGAATTAGAATCAGGTTCCTGTGATAATTGATTTCAAACGACGGTTGTTGCCAGCCGAAGGTAAAAAATAAATGCTTCAACCTAGTCTGGTCAGACAAAGACAATCGTTTTTCAAAATTAAACTAATATGTTAACTGATATCAGTTTATCTTCCTCTTTTCAAGTTGTGTTTTTCATAAAGATTGAGTTTTGGTTCAATGAATACCCTGGTATCTATTAACAGGATACGTTTACTGCATATTATGTTCAACGCAATGGAAAACATTGATGCCCTCCATCGTAACTAATCATTGTTTCATTCAAGGCTGATTTCTTTTTCCGATACGATTGTTCTGGAAGAAAATCCAAGCATAACCCGGTACGTCCCGTTTTTGGTTACGAAGTCTTTTTTATCAACATCGTAATAGGAAAAAGCATTTTTAGGCAATCTCATGGTTACATCCGCAGATTCCCCGGCTTTGAGGAATACTTTTCTGAATGCCTTCAATTCCTTCTGCGGATTATCGACATACGTGTCTCCTTTGTTGACATATAATTGCACAACCTGAGCACCGTCTCGTTTGCCAGTATTGGCCAGCTTGCAGGAAATTTCCAGTTCTCCGTTACCATCAACGGCCTTCGTGACCTTCATGCTTGACAGCTTGAATGTCGTGTAAGACATTCCGTAGCCAAACGGATATTGTACATCCCGTTTCAGTTTGTCATAGCCACGATATCCGACAAAAAGGCCTTCTGAATAACTGACATGCTTGTCTCCATCCGGGTCGAGGTAACTTGTATATGTCGGATTGTCTGACCATTTCTTTTCAAAGGTAACAGGCAGTTTCCCTGAAGGATTGATTTCTCCGAAAAGTGTCTGCGCCAGTGCGGTACCTGATTCCTGGCCACCATACCAAGCCCATAGCAAGCCCTTCAAAGAAGGTTCCCATTTCTGCATTTCCACATTTCCACCTGCATTGACGATGCCGATTACAGGTTTCGTCGATTTGAGGGTCACTTGCAGCATGTTTCTTTCAGACTCAGGCAATTCAAACGTCCTGTCTCTGCCTTCACCTTCGCTATTGGCATCAAATCCGAAACAGGCAATAATGACATCCGATCCGTTCAGTTTGTCAATATACTGCTGATGCGTTGCATTTTCCTGATCATAGGTAAAATTGACATCCGCACTTCCGGTAGCCTGAAAGTACTCCAGTTTCAAATGATATTGCTTCCCTGCTTCCAACGTCTGTTCGTAAGTGTTACTTCTATAACCGCCGCATTTCCAATCATCGATGACCAGTTTGTCATTTATAAACAGGCGATACCCATCATCTCCACCTATCTCAAACTTATAGACTGATGTTATTTCCGGGCACATGACGCCGGCCCATCTGATTGAATACTGCTCTTTTTTCTTTATTACAAAATCACCTTCGTTCACTGAAGAAAAGTGAATGACCGTATCCGTCCGCTCAGTAACCGGCTCACCCTTTAATTCCGTATTGTCAAAATATTGTGCATGAAATCCTTTTGTTAACCTGTCTGATCCTGTAAAAATGATACAAGAATCAAAATCTGTCATATCCACATAGTTTACTTTTATATGTTTTTTTTCGGCTATCGTTTTTATGCCCTCAAGCGTACTGACATAATGGAACGGGTGCACGATGCCACTTCCGTCGCCCCGCACATAGCTCAAGGCATTTTTCCCTACAACCGAAATACAACGAATCTTCCCGGTGTTAAACGGAAGGGTCTTCTTCTCGTTTTTCAATAGAACAATCCCCTCTCTGGCAACTTTCAAAGCCACGCTGTCAGCTTTTGGGTTATCCAACGGTATACTTTTGTCTAGTTGAGGCCTGTCCATCAATCCGAATCCGACAAGAGAGGTCAGGATATGCCGCACCTTAACATCAATCATATCTTTGGTTACCAAGCCGGCATTCATATAATACCTGATGCTGTCAGCAGACATAATGCCCCATTCAGGCATTTCCAGATCAACCCCGTCTTTTAGGCACGGAAGACTATGATGGCAGGCACCCCAATCGGATACGACCAGCCCTTTATACCCCCATCGATCTCTCAGCAAGCTTTTCATAAGCCAGTGGTTTTCTGAAGTATACGTTCCATTTAACAAATTATAGCTGCTCATGATGGCTCCTACTCCAGCTTCCTGGACAGCAGCCTTGAACACGGGGAGGTATATCTCCTGCATGGTGCGCTCATCAATATCCGAACTTATGTGGTTTCTGTCATAATCGGAATTGTTGCCCATAAAATGCTTTATGGTTGCCATAACACCTTGTCCCTGAACTCCTTTTATATAGGCAACAGCCATACGTGAAGCCAGGTATGGATCTTCACCCATGTATTCAAAATTCCGGCCGCACATTGGAGCTCTGTAAATATTTACAGCCGGTCCCAACAACATAGAGACGCCTCTGGCTCTGCAGTCCTGTCCTAACGACTTGCCATAGTTATAAGCCAGATCTTCATTCCAAGTCGCCGTCAGCATGATGGTACACGGATATGCCGTAGAATTTCCCCATGAACCAAGTCCCTGAGGCCCGTCAGACATTTTTATCTGAGGCACGTTCAACCGTTTGAAGGGCTTTGTATACATCCAATCAACACCCGATATGTAGGAAAACTTTTCGGCGTCCGTCAAATGTCTGATGATACTGTCTACTTGCCTGACTACTTCAGGCGTATACCATTTTTGAGAAAAGGCGTAGCAACTTAATGAAAGAAGAAATGTTGTCAATACGGCTCTTATTAAAGCACTGAAATACTTTTTCATAGATTAGATAACTGATTGGTAATTGCCATCCCGTTATTTTCATAGGGCTATGGCTTCATTTGAATTCGTATGTATGATATAGACAGGCCAGGGAAAAAATACCTTAGTCAAAAAGATAAAAAAATATCTCAACCCGGTGATTTTTTCGTTCGAGAAGAAATCGCTTACTGACCTTCCTATGTGCCTTATATATACGGCATCAAATTTTTTTACAGCACGACTGCGAAGTAGATCATGGACGACACAACAAAAAAAAAGGGAAGAAATGAATCTTCCCACAAATAAGCCGTTAATAATAAAAGCATAGTCACATATACTTCATATCCACTCCTTTATTTAAGCGGAATGCCTCAGTAAAAAATACAAATATGATTTCCCTTCATCGTATATGAGAATTCGTTATTTGACGTCATAATACCAAGTATTTCCTGGATCGATTGTGCTTTGCTGAAATCGCCGTAAAAACGCTGGTTCATCAGTTTAGAATCCTTGACTTCAATCTCAACATTGTATTCTCGCTCCAATCGCCGGACAATCTGACCGAACTGGTCTTCATCAAAAAGGATTTTTCCTTCCGTCCAAGCGGCGGATCTACTGGCATCAGTCGCTTCCATCCTAACTTTCCGGTCCACCTTATCAATAATGGCATGCTGATTCGGCTTCATGATGTAACTTTTATCAGGCTGATAGTTGGTATTCAGCTGAACAGAACCTCGTAGCAAGGTTACATCCAGCCTTTGATCCTCAGGATAGGCCTTGACGTCAAATTTTGTGCCAATCACTTTTACCGATGCTTCATTCGTCAATACAATAAACGGCTTACCGGCATTTTTTGCTATTTCAAAATACGCCTCCCCTGATAATTTCACCCGGCGCGTTTTTGTTCCGAAATTTTGCGCATACTTCAACGTGCTGCCCGCGTTCAACCAAACTTTACTGCCATCCGGCAATAAGAGCTGCGTTTTCGAACCATAAGGAACACTAATGGCATACTGATTGGTATTATTTCGTATGATTTGGTTATTGGCTACATACATGCTTATACCTCCAAGGATAAGCCCCAACACCATAGCCGCCCATCGATAAGATGCAAATAGAGTGTGCCTGTCGTCCTTTTTTTCCTGAGAAACAGACGCCTTTTGCTTGCAAAAACGTTCATAGGCAACTTTACTGTTGAAAAACAAATCATCCTTTTTTTCAACCTTATGCCAATGTTCTTGCATACGAGCAAAATAGCTCCTGTTTTCTTCAGACTGAGAGAGCCAGGCCTGAAGTTTTTTCTTTTCTTTCCCAGTTATCAGATGACTTAAATACCGAAATATCAAATCATCTATCGTCTCGTTATTTTGAATAATTATATTCATCGTATTACAATGTAGACAGTTTAACCGAACTTACCGATAGTTTGCAACCCATATTTTTCAGCTAATTAACATAGCACTCAAAATAAATGCAGCAACTTGATGACCACAATCAAGACGCAAATGTATTCCGAAAGATTCTTTCGCAAAGCAACAAGCGCATTTCGGATGTGATAATATACAGTATTGACAGAAATACCCAACTGTTTGGCAATCTCCTCGTATGTCAGATTTTCATACCTGCTCAACGTGAAAACCGTACGACATTCGTCCGGCAACTGTTCAATGCAGAGCCGGATCTTACTTTCAAGTTCTTCTTCGATCATTTTGTCAAAAGGGTTCAGCTCATTATCTGCTGGCCCGAATGCTTCGATATCATCAGGGAAACTGGTTTCCCTCATAACATAAGCTTTCTGGATATAGTTTATGGAACGATTGCGAACAGCTGAAAAAAGGCAACCTTTCAGCGAAGTACGTATTTCAACGGATTCATGATTTTCCCACAGATAGAGCATGAGATCCTCAACAATATTCTCAGCGACGGAGGAATCATTCACATAAAAATCAGCCACTTTACATAAAGAGACATAATAATGAGTAAAAATATATCGAAATGCCTGATCATTCCCTGCTTTTAACTGGAGCAAGATGATTTTTTCCTGTATATTCATTACTATATTTTATTCTCGTAACTCTTTTCTCAATTCTTACAGAAGAATCGTCGAATAGTTTCCAGACAACTGTCACAAATATAGGCCAATATTATTTGTTTCAAAAATTAATTTCCTCAATAGCCCCGATTCGCCAACTTGTTATCGTCTTCTACCAAACCTGCTTTCTCCCTCATTGATGCCTTGCTGTCCATCTAGTGGCTCCATTTCATTTCCCCTAAATAATCACTACCTTTGCAGCGTTTTAGAACCAGGCTTACGCCATAAGTAATTTGAATAATGGATACAGTATTGAGCGGCATCCGCTCCACAGGAAAACTTCACCTCGGCAATTAT
>JAUZOU010000069.1 GCA_030706285.1 Bacteroidota bacterium | reverse complement strand
GAATGAGTTGGAACCCATTCTGAGCGAAAGAACGCTTCAATTTCATTATGGTAAACACCATCAAGCGTATGTGGATAACCTGAATAAATTGATTCCAGGTACCAAGTTTGAGGACATGTCACTGACAGATATTGTCAAAACGGCACCGGATGGGCCAATCTATAACAATGCGGCCCAAATCTGGAATCACACCTTTTATTTTGAGGCTTTCTGTGCTCCTGGAAGTGTTTTTGAAAAGCCATGCGAATCTATTACAAATCAGTATGTCAGCGTCGAAGATTTAAAGGAAGAGTTTAATAAATCGGCTTTGGGTTTATTCGGCTCTGGCTGGACGTGGCTGGCCATCAATCAGGAAGGAAAACTGCAGATTATCAATGAAAGTAATGCGGGTAATCCACTTCGTAAAGGATTAAAGCCAATTTTATGCATCGATGTCTGGGAGCATGCATATTATCTTGACTATCAAAACCGGAGAGCTGAATACCTGACTAAAATCTGGGAAGCGTTAGACTGGAAAGTCATTAACAAACGTTTTTAAGACTCGACAAACAAGGTATAATGAACAAAGTTGTTTGACTGAGAATAGAGCTTGACCAAATAAAAAACGCACAGAATAGTTTAAAATAGCTACTCCGTGCGTTTTTTATTCATAAAGTGGTTCAATACCCTGACCTTTCGGGGATCAAGTGAAAAACTTGTGGAGTTTACCCCAAAAAGGATCAACTAATTAGCCGGTTGATGGATAGTAACCGGTAGTGAAGCAGGCACGGGCAGGCTGCGGCGACTATGAAAAAAGCGTTTATAAAACTGGGTGGAAAGAGGCGCCCGGAGTTTTCGTCTTCCGAGGAGCGAAGCGACGCTTCGAAAACTCAGCCGAATGAGACCCGGTTTTTAGCTTTTTGAATCGGAGCAAGCCTGACTGTTCGGGCTGGCGGAACGGTGATTTAAAGCAGTCACCTGATCAACTCCTTTCCCATAGTTGATAGTGAAAATTTTCAAACTATCTGTTGATCGGGATGAACACTTAGTCCACAAGTTTTTAAATTGATTTCCTTTCGGCCGGAAATAATGTCTATTCCATTTGATACCTTGGGGTTCGCCCAGGGTTTTTTATTTGGTTTTACCAAGTGCAGATCCAGCTTTTTATGGATTGCTTCAACTGTCTGTAATCCTGCCGGCAAGTTTTAATGAGTTCGTGCTTTTTACCAAAGGCATAGCGGGCATTTCGAAATGGTAATCTCATACGCTGCCTCCAGCGTTCAGCCATTATTCCGTAAATACCCAACAGAATTAATAAACCAAGTGTATTTGGTACCGTAGAAGCGGATACGAGACAGATTATGATGGCTGTCAGAAGATAGACGAGCGGATTGACGATAAAGCCGCATATAAAAGCAAATGTGCTGTGCATCTGCTTATCTTCAATGCCTTTACAGATCTTACGGTTCAGTAGCCAGGCTGGTGTATTCAGGAGCATTCCAGGCAGGAATGGCAAGCTTATTAAACCTAAACAAAAGGATTCCGGAAAACCGGGCTTGTACTCCATCCAGGTTGCAATTTCGTCTGCATAATACGGCAATTGATTCAGATGAGCACATTGCTTTTTCCACTCTTCCAGTTGCAGAGATTTTGCCTGGTCAAGCTCATCCAGATGGAGTCCGATGGCTTTCCTGGCATCAAAATAGCGTCCGGCCCGTTTTGATGCCGAAGGGGAGATCCCTTTTTCTTTCTGGACTTCCAGATAAGCTGGTGCCCCTAAACAGCACAGTGTATAAATAAGATCGTAATTTTTTTCACTCCGGATATCATGCATCAGGCAGGTCAAATCGCCAGCCAATCGTTCACGGATGGTATTAAGTCCAATGGCCTGGTTCTCCTGATATTCAGGAAGATAGTCTTCAACATGGATTGGCACTCCAAACGTTAGCACGACATCCGATCCTGCGTGTTGAAAATGACTGTGGTCAATGCCAACAGGCACGATCTTGACGTGCCCGTTTCCATGTAAGGCTTCTTCGGCAGTGAATGCTATCCGGAAAATACCTTTGACCAACGGTCTGAGTTTATGTTGTTCGCCATGATTGCCTTCAGGCATGACACACAATTTTTTTCGGTCTAGCAGTACATCCTTGGCTATGTTGAACAACATTTCATTTTTTCCCAGATTCTCAAATCCATCCCGGATTCGGAAAACCGGCATGATCTTTAGAAAATGAAGAAATTTAGCCGCTTGTTTGTTTTGGAAAATGTCCGCCCTGGCCATAAAAACGACAGGTTCATTCCGGTTGAGCAGGACAACGAGGGGGTCCATCAATCCGCATTGGTGATTGGGAGCATAAATAACAGGCTCACCCATTGGCACATTGTCCAGCCCACGAATTTCAGTCTGACGGTAGAATTTGGAAAAGGCAAATTTAACCGTCATAAATACTAATTGATACCAAAGGCTATCGTCCTGAATCTTTTTCATTACTGCCTGATCAGTCGGTTTGTTCATTGTTAAGTGAGCGGTGACGCCAATAAAATCCGATACCAAGCCCGGATACAATATGCCAGATGCCCCACCAGGCCGTTACCAGCAACATTCCACCAAGTGCCGTATCTTGAGGAAAGATTTTGGGATTAAACAATAGGGCTAAACCTAGTCCACTGTTCTGGATACCTGTTTCTATCGTAATGGTCCGTCTTTCTTTTTCCGTTGTCCTGAAAGCTGATGCCGTTGTAAAACCAGTGAGCAACGCTGAACCATTGTGAACAAGCACAACGAAAAATATCAGAAATATGTAGTTGAGAAAAACATCGATGTTGTTGTAGAAGGCAATCACAATCATTGCAACGAAAGCCAGAATTGAGAACCTTTGCATCCAAGGTGCAATTTTTTGTGAAAAACGCGGGAAGAAGTGAGCGCATGAAATGCCAAAGACTAATGGAACACCCAGCAAGATGCATACCGTATAAAACATCTGCACGGGGTCTATGGAAAGAGTTTGAAGTAACTGGCTGGAGTGTTTGGCCATGAAGTTGATGTATAATCCGCCCCAAAAAGCAAAATTAAAAGGTGTCGTGAAAATGGCAAAAATGGTCGAAAAAGCGGTCATGGTTACTGACAGCTCAACTTTAGCTTTAGCCAGGCTGCTAATGAAGTTGGAAATATTTCCTCCCGGACAGGCAGCCACCAGGATCATTCCCATGGCAACAGTCGGAGACAGCAGTTTATGAAATATAATGACAAGCACAAAGGTCATCGCCGGTAGCAGAAACATTTGTGATAATAAACCAGCAATCAGACCTTTAGGTTTCTGAAAAGTGGTGGCAAACTCTTTTGGACGGATACCGAGAGCCACCCCAAACATGATCAGTGCCAGGATAATATTAAGAACGTGTGAACTTGAATTGGAAAAGTTGATGGTTATCTGATCGAGTTTTTGCAGTTGTTCGTACATGAAAAATGACTCTTTTAATGACTCTTAAATTTGCAAACCGGCACGAAATTACATTTTTATGATTGTAATGCAATCAATCTTTGCTAATTTTGCCTGACAAAATGATAACGTTCTAATTTATGGCAAAAGAATTGAAGGAGTTAACTCCCAGGAGTGTGGATTATTCGCAATGGTATCAAGACCTGGTGATCAAAGCAGATTTAGCTGAAATGTCGGCTGTACGCGGCTGTATGGTCATAAAGCCCTATGGCTATGCCATCTGGGAAAAAATACAGCGTGAATTGGACGATATGTTTAAGGCAACCGGACACGTAAATGCCTACTTTCCTCTATTTATTCCTAAATCATTTTTAAGCCGTGAGGCTGAACATGTGGAGGGTTTTGCTAAAGAATGTGCTGTCGTAACTCACCATAGATTAAAAAAAGATCCGAATGGGACAGGCCTGATCGTTGATCCTGATGCCAAGTTGGAGGAAGAACTCATTGTGCGCCCTACTTCTGAAACCATCATTTGGAATACCTATAAGAATTGGATTCATTCTTACCGTGATCTTCCGATTTTGTGTAATCAATGGGCCAATGTCGTACGTTGGGAAATGCGTACGAGAATGTTCTTGCGAACGACTGAATTTTTATGGCAAGAAGGTCATACGGCTCATGCAACGAAAGATGAAGCTGAAATAGAAGCGAAGAAGATGTTAGAAGTTTATGCTTCCTTTGCCGAAAATTTTATGGCAGTACCTGTTGTTCGTGGTGTAAAGACTCCGACTGAACGTTTTGCCGGTGCTCTCGATACCTATACCATTGAAGCGCTGATGCAGGATGGCAAAGCACTGCAATCGGGCACCGCCCATTTCCTTGGACAGAATTTTGCAAAAGCATTTGATGTGACTTTCATTGATAAAGATAATAAGACTGATTATGTTTGGGCAACTTCATGGGGCGTTTCTACCCGGTTAATGGGCGCTTTGATCATGACACATTCCGACGACAACGGACTGGTATTGCCTCCAAAGCTAGCTCCTTATCAGGTTGTTATTGTGCCGATCTATAAAAATGACGATCAACTTCATGCCATTGATGAAAAAGCCAATCAGCTTATGGATGGACTTAAAAAGTTGGGCATCAGCGTTAAATACGATAACTCAGACAATAAAAAGCCTGGATGGAAATTTGCAGAATATGAATTGAAAGGTGTTCCTGTAAGATTGGCCATTGGAAGTCGTGATCTGGAAAGCAATACAGTTGAAGTAGCGCGTCGGGATACCCTGACGAAAGAAACACTGTCTTGTGATGGTATTGAAGACTATATCAAACAATTACTTGATGACATTCAGGCGAATATCTACAAGAAAGCGCTTGATTTCCGTCAGGCAAATACCCGCGAAGTCAATTCGTACGATGAGTTCAAGGTCGAAATTGAGAAGGGCGGTTTTCTGATGTGTCATTGGGATGGAACAGCAGAAACGGAGGAAAAGATCAAAAATGAAACGAAGGCCACTATCCGTTGCATTCCATTAAATGGTGATATGACACCAGGAAAATGTATGGTGACAGGAAAACCTTCTACTCAAAGAGTTATCATCGCCAGAGCCTACTGATCAATTGACTGTTTGATAAAAATAAACACAGAGGTTGTCGATTAGGCAACCTCTGTGTGTTTATACGATAGACATCGAGTTGCCCATAACGTTACAGTTACTCAGGATGGGCAAATGGCAGTTGTTCCTGTTTCTTTTTTCTGATGAACGGTTGTTTCAGGCTTTCAATCATTTGTTTGAATAGCTCAGAATAAGTGTTGTATTCTTCTTTGTACACAACACCAAATCCCTGAGTATTTAGGGCAGACTTGAAGTACATGTTGTCGTTTGCTCTGTTAAACAGTTTCCAACTCCATTTTTGAGAATTTTTCATGCGTACGCTTAAGTCGAATTCGCCAATGAACTGACTGGTACCTGTTTGAGTCAGATCTTCTCTTGAGCCTAAATTTCCCTGGAAAGTCAGGCGATCATCCAGCCACTGCCCGGACATACCGACTTTAAACTCGCCAGGTGTACCTGATTCATAGGCGGAATTTTTGTAATCGATGTCAAAAGACATGTTGGAATAACCGAATGCATTGTTCAACACTCGGTTCACCTGCGATGACAAGGTTGAAATGGCCGTATTGAGCACTGTAGAGACGTTGCTTTGGCTGGCTGTATAGATGTTGCTTGGTGAATTGAAACGACCGAAAAGCAATAGGTAAACTAGCTGTTGATTTTTTTGTTCGTCCGTATTGATCACGTTGTTGATGCGCCTTGTCAGTTCTTCGTCTGCAGAAGGATAATTCAGATCAAGTGTAATGCCTGGCTGTTGAAGCTCTCCATTAAGTCCAAGTACACAATTAACTGGAATACGGTTTCTGTTAAGGTGCAGACTGGCCAGTTCGGCCGCAGGAATCAGGTCGGTCAACAGTGCATCAACTGTGTAGTTGGCTTTAATATCCAGTTCGGCAGCAAACGGATCACCGGCAAAGTTGATGGTACCTCCTTGAATGATTTTGAAGTCTCTTCTCAGGATGTTCTCATAAACAAACTTATAACTTCCGTTATCAATGGTGTAACGTCCGAAAAGTTGAATGTCTGATCCAGTACCACCTTTGAAAACCGACCGGATGGCACCCGATCCGCGTGCCTTGATTTCGTCTCCGGTATTGGGATCGGTTATCAGTGTCAGTTCAGCTGATGGTGTTACTTCAAGCTGGAGATTGACTGTCAAATTACCTGATTGGGTGTTGGCTTTTTCGGAAATCTGTTTTTTTGTTTGAACATTTGTTGTTGTATCAGCCCTGAATGTCCTTGGATTGATGAATTGAATGAAGTTGTAATCTTCTACGTCTGATGCTTTGAGTAAGGATATGGCAACTTTGGTGTGGTCTTCTGAGTGCATATTCACATCGACTATCATATTATCCTGAGATCCTGATATCGTGACAGTCCCGCTTCCATATGCTTTGCCATAGAAATTGGCTTCTGATGATTGAGGAATATCCATAGCCAGCAGGTTTTTTGCCGAAATCTTAATATTCGTCTGCATATTTTTGAAATAGTTATGCTTGATCAACCCATTGGCAATAGCTGTGTTGCCTTCTTTATCCTTGATTTGAACATTTCTGAAACTGATCAGGTGGGGCGTCAGATTGAGCGAATCGGAAAAAGAATATCTGGTATTTAGCATTCCTATACTAAATGAAGCATTTTTAATAAAGACCTTGGTGTAAATACCAATTTTCTTTATCGGCCCCATAATTTTAATATTGCCGGTGGCGTATCCTTGCAAATCTTTCAGTACGGCATCCAGGTATACATCCAGAAAGTTCAATGGTAGCTGTTTTGAGTCAATATTGAGATAGAGTGAATCTCTAAATGGAAAATAACTACCAGTCGCCAATGCGACATGTCTGGCTGATGAGTCGGTCGATTCACTTGAAAGGACATGGCCATACAATTCAAGCGCTTTGGCTTCATCATTCCAGTAGCTTGTTACGTTGAGATTTCCCAGTATTTGTTTGTTGATAGAAAACCCTTTGACATCCAACGCAGCATTCAATGTTGCCTTGTTCAATAAATGAGGACAAAGGGCTGTACCTGTAATGCTGCCTCCGAATGTAATGTCTCCTTTTGGCAGCAGGCTGATTAAATCATCCAACCGGAAAGAATTAAAAGAGACGGCCAGCGTATCATTGAGATTTTTTGAGATATAGCCATTCAACTTGATGAACTCGTCATTGTGTGATAATTCGAACTGATCGATAAAGAAGCGTTTGTTTTCCAGTTTCAACCTTGTTGGATAAGCATGCCAGATTGTATCACTAACAACGATTTCAGACGGCAGTAGGGATATGTCGAAAACAGGCTTGCCCATTTTATCCCGGCTAAGGAGAACATTACCGTTGATCGTGCCAGTATGAGTTTCTGTACCAGAATTACTCCAGAAGAACTTTACGGCCGATTGATCACTGAAGGTACGGACGTCCATGTCCATATCCAGATCCTGGCTTTCCGTCATGACCTGGGCATGTCCAATAAATTTGGCTTCCTGGAGTGGATTTTCGAACAAGAAGTTGATAGCATGAAAATCCAGCTTTCCGTATGTTAAATCTGGTACGACCGCTTTTACTCGGAATTTTCCAGTGCTGTTCCGGAAGTAGCCATCCAAATGAATGGTTTTGTTATAGGAAAAGGGTAGCTCCAGTATATCTGTCAAGGCTGTTGATGGTGCTAGGGAAAAATGAAAATCAAGATGGCTGGTCAACCTTGGTTTTTTCAACGATGGAACAGTAAAGGCTGATGGTATGTAGTCTGTCAGTAAATTGTGAAGTGTTTCGTTTAATTCATTGAAATAAAATTTACCGGATACGTTTCCATTGAGCAGATCAGACCTGATATCAAGAATTCTGGCGGTATCTTCTTGCAACGCTTCAGCAACGAGTTTGTCAAGGTGAAACCATTGTTTATTGTTGTAGACGGCCAGATCATTTACGGTCAGGATGCCGGTCATGTCATCAATGGTATGTCCTTTGACAGCTGCATTCATATCGAAAGACAGATCAGAAATAGTACTGTTGTTGACTAGGCGGAGGGCCTGCAGATTGATATTCTTGGCAAGCAAACTCAACTGACAGGCAGGCGCATTCTTGGATAAATCTAATTGGCCGTTAAGATCCAGTTTGGCATTTTCATCGTTAAGGAGCAATTTGCCATCAACGATGTGATGGCTATAGCTTCCATTGATCGACAAATTTTTATAGGTATAGCCGTGGTAATAAAGCTCAGAGATGAGCCCGTCTACCGTTCCAGCCATTTGAGTACCTTTTTTTTGCATGCCTTTGACTGCCAGATTGAAGGCGATTTTTCCGAAAGGAGTCGGAGCGTTGGATAAGCGGTTCAATTGGAATGCTGTGGATTGCATTTTCCCTTCAAACTGAAACCATTCTTTTTTTGCCAATAGCACAGCAAGGTTTGTTTCAAGTGTACCGGCTTCCGTCTTAAAATCACCTTTGACTTCGATGCGATGATTGGTAGTCGAGACGTTTCCCATATAGCTGATGGTGCCTAGTGCTCTCAGGGCTGGTAGTTTGGTCTGCTTTTTGGTAATAATACCAGATAAATATTCAAATCCTGCCGGATAAATTTTAAGAAGGTTTACTTTACCGTTGACTGATAGATTGCTCAAATCAGTCAACTGATTCAGGTTGAATTTTCCGTCAAACAATGCCAGATTTTCCATGGAAAGTCTGATGCTGTTCACGTTCAGATCATTTATTTTTCCTTCCAGAGAAAGTGATAAAATAACAGGGGTTGTCAGTTTGGAGAGAGGGGCATGATAGACGGAAAAATCGGAAGGAATAAAGGTTGTCTTTATGACCATCGGGGCAAACGAGACAGCGTTTGACAGGTGCTTAAATGCTTTAAAACTTGAATAGGAGGCATCGATGGACGATATTTCCAGTTCGCTGTTACCGGCTAAGAGTCTTATATGTTCGATCGTCAGATTTTTTGAATCGACCTTTCCTTTCAGACTGAAGTTTTTGACAGTGATTCCACAACATTCATCGGCGCTGAATTTGACAAGTTTGAACTCGAACCTGCTTTTGGGCGCGACCTTTAGTCTTATTAATGAAGACAGATTGATGATTCTCAAGTGGTTGGAATCAAAAGTGGCACTTTTTCGGGGCTCAGAAAGGACATCGTAAAAGATCCGGCAATTTTTAAATAAAATCGTCCTGAAGTTATAATGCCATGGTAAAACCGCTTTTTTCTTTGAAGAAAACGAATGGATAAAAGGAAGGACATTCAATGCATCTTCGGGCGTTTTCTTATACAGAATGACGTCGGCCCTGATGCATCTTATGGCGCTCAAATCAATTCTTCTGCGAAATAGAGGCAAAATCCTTATGCCGGCTTCCATGCGCTCAGCTTTCAAAAATGGAACTCCCGTACTATCACGCATCGTAACTCCATGAAGAACAATGCCCCGGAAAGGGTTGACGCCGGCACTTTTCACTTCAATGATGGTACCACTTTTTTCAGCAAAAGACTGCGAGACAGCATGAATAATTTTTTGCTGAAAACTGGGCGTATTCAGCAAAATTAAAGGAACCCCGATCAGAATCAGGAAAGTAGTCAGTATAATGTATCCGGTTCTTTTCAAAATAATTTGGTACCTTTGCCGGGTTTTTGGATAAGGTCTGATAAATGGCTATTTCTTTACAAAAATAAGAAAAAGACGTTCAATCCATAGACCTAACCGAAGATTTAAACTCAATTAATACTAAGAAATGTCCAAACTAACAATACTTGGCATTGAATCTTCCTGCGATGATACGTCCGCTGCCATTATTCGTGATGGCTACCTGCTTTCGAATGTGGTAGCCAGCCAAAAGGTTCATGAAGCCTATGGTGGTGTTGTACCGGAATTGGCCTCCAGAGCTCATTTACAAAATATCATCCCGGTGGTTGATTTGGCGCTTAAACAAGCTGGTCTGAAGCCTGAAGAGCTATCGGCCGTTGCGTTTACCAGAGGTCCCGGATTAATGGGCTCTTTATTGGTTGGTACGTCTTTTACGAAAGGTTTTGCCAGATCGCTCAGCATACCGATGGTGGAGGTCAATCATCTGCAAGGACATATACTGGCCCATTTCATTCAGAAAGAAGGCGAGGAGCATAAGACGCCATCCTTTCCGTTCCTTTGTTTGTTGGTTTCAGGTGGTAATTCACAGATTGTATTGGTTAAGTCTGTTAGCGAAATGGAGATGATTGGTCAAACTATAGACGATGCAGCCGGAGAAGCGTTTGACAAATGCGCCAAAGTGATGGGATTGCCTTATCCTGGTGGGCCGGTTGTAAACAAGCTGGCAAACCTTGGAAATCCAAAGGCTTTCACTTTCAGCAAACCACATGTCTCAGGTTACGATTATAGTTTTAGTGGATTGAAAACCTCCTTTCTTTATCGGTTGCGTGATGAGCTGGCAGTGAATCCTGATTTCATTGAGCAGAACAAGGAAGACTTATGTGCGTCATTGCAAAAAACGGTGATTGATATCCTGATGGATAAACTTAAAAAAGCGGCTAATGATTTGAAAATCAAAGAAGTGGCAGTCGCCGGAGGCGTT
>JAUZOU010000068.1 GCA_030706285.1 Bacteroidota bacterium | reverse complement strand
GGTTTAGTTAGATGGGGGTTTCTGGTCTGACAATAACACGGCCATCAAAACAGTCGTATCCGCAGGCTGAAACGCAAAAATATGGCTGCAAAAATAAGTAAACAGGGCCCTATGAATGTGGATAAAATGTTATATCATGCGTGAAAATTGACTTTTTTGGGAGTGTACTCATTTTTTTCACTTTGTAGGACATCTGTCAGACAATAAGTCCTGATCGCTCAGAACGTTGAAAATAAATGGCCTATCATGCTGGTTGTTAAAAAAATGCGATTATTTTTGACTGATTATTCAACAACGGCCATTAATCGAATTTTTTCCATGAAACTGACACGTATCACCTTTTTCCTGTTGGGCTGTTTTTTAACGCCAGCTTTGTTATGGGCTCAGGATGCCAAGGAGATTGTCCGGAAAGCGGACACCAAGTACAATGGCGAAAAATCAAGTTACAGCGAAATGTCCATGACCATTGTCCGTCCGACTTATAAACGAACCGTCGAATTCAAGGGTTGGGCCATCAGTAACGGAAAGTCGCTGACACTGGTCACCGCACCGGCCAAAGAAAAAGGACAGACGTTCCTGAAAAGCGGCAACAACCTATGGAGCTGGAATCCGACCATCCAACGCCTGATTAAGCTTCCGCCTTCGATGATGTCACAAGGCTGGATGGGCTCCGATTTTACCAATGACGACATTCTGAAAGAATCTTCGCTTGTCAAGGATTATACACACAAGCTGCTGGGCAAAGAGGCCATTGAAGGACTGAGCTGTTATAAACTAGTGCTGGTTCCTCTTGAAAAAGCGGGTGTGGTTTGGGGAAAGATTGTACTCTGGGTCTCTACAGAGGACTATTTTGAGCTGAAATGCGAGTTCTATGATGAAGACGGATACCTGGTGAAAACTCACCAGGCTTCAACCGTCAGAACCTTCGATGACAGAAAACTGCCTTCCGTCATTCAAATCATACCGGCTGATGAACCTGGAAACAAGACAATCGTTACGATTAAAGCGATGAAATTCAATCTCCCGTTTGAGGCCGGTTTTTTCACCCAGCAAAACATGAAGCGTGTCAAATAACCGTCTATGAAAGAGATCTTGAAACTAGCCTGGCGAAATTTATGGAGAAACCGGCGGCGGACGCTCATCACAGCGGCTTCGATTTTCTTTGCCATTTTTTTTGCCATTGGAATGCGTTCGTTCCAGTTGGGAAGCTATGATCACATGATCAAACAAGTGATAGAGGCCTATACGGGCTATCTGCAAGTTCAACAGAGCGATTACCTCGACGATCCGGGCATCGACAACGTCTTTGAAGCGAAGCCTGAACTATTGAAGCAACTTGAGGGTGACCCCAACGTCAAGGTCGCTGTTCCCCGCATCGAATCGTTTGCCCTGGCTTCAACCGGGACACTGTCGAAAGGAGTCATGGTGACAGGCATTGCTCCGGATAAGGAAGGAAAACTGTCCGGACTGGGGCGACAGAAGCTCATCAAGGGACGAAATCTAGGTGTGGATGATACGGGGATCCTGCTCTCCGAGCGACTTTCGAAGTACCTGAAAGCCGGCATCGGAGACACGGTGGTGCTGATGGGACAAGGCTATCATGGAGCGAGTGCCGCCGATGTCTTTCCGGTCAGAGGCATCGTCCGGCTCCCGTCTCCTGACCTGGACAACAAACTGATCTACATGACGATCGCGACCGCCAGCACCTTTTTCGGCTTGTCCAATCAGTTGACCGCCATTGCCATCAACCTGAACAATACAGATGGAATGAAACGGACCCAGAAAAGACTGACCAAACTAATCAACGACAACCGGCTGTCGGTCAAAAACTGGGAAGAGCTCAATCCGGTACTGAAACAACAAATTGAAGAGGATAACAAGAGCGGACAGATTTTCCTGGCCGTGTTGTACCTGATTATCTTCTTTGGCATTTTCGGTACCGTCCAAATGATGATTTCCGAACGTCAGCATGAATTCGGCATGATGGTGGCCATCGGGATGAAGCGAAAAAAGCTGGCGGAAATCATCCTCGTCGAAATGCTGATGCTTGGTTTTTTGGGAGCTATTTCCGGCATGATGGCCATTATTCCGTTTATTTTGTGGGGGTATTACGATCCGTTCACTATGACGGGAGAAATGGCCAGAATGTACACGGACATCGGTTTCGATCCGGTAATGCCGATGGCCTGGTTTGACGGTTATTTCTTCAGACAGGCAGGCGTCGTTTTCCTGATGGTGTTGCTGGCCAGTTGGCTCCCGGTTCGCAGCATCCTGAAACTGAACGTGATCAAAGCCTTGCATGGGCAATAAAACAGTAAACAACGAGCGTATGATTTGGTCAATAGCCTGGAAAAATGTTTGGCGCAACCGGAAGCGAAGCCTCATCGTCATCGCTGCGGTCATGCTGGGGACAACAGCCGGGGTATTCACGACAGGATTGATCATCGGATGGGTCAATGCCCGCATCAGGGCTGTCATTTATACGGAAGTCGGGCACATTAAGGTTCATAATCCCGACTACCTGAACAATGAGGAAATCGGGAACACCATTCCTCAAAGCGATGCTATCTGCCGGTACCTGGAAAAAAGGCCGGAAGTGAAGGCTTTCAGCAAACGGATCAAACTAATGGCGATGGCCTCCACCTCTCGAGGCAACACGGCCTTAATGCTGCAGGGAATTGACATCGAAAAAGAGAAGCGTGTTTCCGAAGTGTACCGGCAACTGGTTCCGGGAGCAGGGACTTATTTCGGGACACCGGGCCTGTATCCGATCGTCATCAGCGACAAGACGGCTGAGCAACTCCGGATAAAAAGCTATCAGCTGACAACGGATAAGATGGATAGCCTGAAACTGGCCAATGTGCCACAACAAGTGCTGCACAAACTGGAACCTTTGGAGAATGTCCGATACAATACCAGAAACCTGTTTGTTAAGGCGGTTAAAAAACGGCTGACCCGGAAAGAAAGCGCCCGGTACGGAGCCAGCATCGTCAACCGTTCGGAGCATTACCGGCTTCGGTCAAAAATTGTGTGCACGCTGACCGATAAAAACGGGGAAATGGTCAATCAGTCGTTCAAAGTCTGCGGTATCTTTAATACCACCAACACAATGTTCGACCAGACGAATGCCTACGTCCGTCAACGTGACCTGGCTCAGCTGGCAGGACTGGGGCCAGGTGAATACCACGAAATCGGCATCCTGTTGACCGAAAAAGCTGATGTCAACTCGTTTCAGCACGAATTGCTGACCAACTTTCCACGGATCAGTGCGCTGAACTGGCTTGAAATGGCACCGGACGCCGGCTTGATGGCCAACTATATGGACCTTTATTATTACATCGTCATGGGCTTCATCCTGTTTGCACTGGCTTTCGGCATCATCAACACCATGCTGATGGCCGTGCTGGAACGGACCAAAGAGCTGGGCATGCTCATGGCCATTGGGATGAACAGAAAACGGGTATTCAGCATGATCATGCTGGAAACCATCTTCCTGACCATGGTAGGCGCCGTTTTAGGGATGGGGCTTGGCTGGCTGATCATTCAGATCACCGGACATACCGGGCTTGACTTCTCCTCCATCGGAGAAGGTATGGAGGCCATGGGCTGGCCGGCCGTGGTCTATCCGGAGATAACAGCCTCCTTCTTTTTCGGTGTGACACTGCTGGTGATCGCGACCGGCGTCCTGTCATCCATCCTCCCAGCCCGTAAAGCCTTAAGTCTGAAACCTGTCGAAGCGATTCGTTCTGATAATTAAACCCTTATTAAATCTCAGATCATGTCAGTTATTGAAATTCAGGATCTTGTCAAGGTATACAACAACACGGCCGTTCAGGTCACCGCGGTCAATCACGTCAGTCTGACCATCGACAAAGGCGAATTCACAGCCATTGTCGGGCCGTCAGGATCAGGCAAAACTACCTTGCTAAACCTGATCGGCGGGTTGGACGAACCGACATCCGGCATCATCTTCGTAAACCATATCGATATCACCAAGCTGAACAGCAAACAGCTGGTCGATTTCAGGCTCAACAACATCGGCTTTGTTTTTCAGTCGTACAACCTGATACCTGTCTTGACAGCCTTCGAAAACGTTTCCTTTATTATGGAAATGCAAGGAATGGCCAAACCGGTGATTCAAGCCAGAACCAGGGAAATTCTGACTGAAGTCGGGCTGGGTGACAGGATGAACAGCCGTCCGAACCAGCTTTCCGGCGGACAGCAGCAACGAGTGGCTGTGGCCAGGGCGATGGCATCCAAACCAACATTCATCATTGCTGACGAGCCGACCGCCAATCTGGATTCTAAGGCCACAGCCAAGCTGCTGGAGATGATGGAAAACCTGAACCGGAAAGAGCACATCACCTTTCTGTTTTCAACGCACGATCAGCGGGTCATGAACCAGGCTCACCGCATCATCGTACTCGAGGACGGCAAAATCGTCAAAGATGATAAAATGGCCGATCCAGAGTAACGTGCGCTTAAGCGGGGCTTGCTTCGACTTGGCCGGATTTAAAAAAAACAACAACTTTTACTGTACGGTAAAAACATCACGGGCGAGGATAACTCGCTCGAATAGCTTGAAAACAAGGGCTTAGATTGCATAAACAGACAAACCAATCAGTATGCTGTTAAAAAACTTTACCATCTTCTGTTTCCTGTTAGCTTCCCTTGGATGCCTGAATGCACAAAAGCTGACGCTCACCGGGTATGTCAAAGACATGCAAGGGCTCTATTACCTGGAGCATCCCATGATGACCGGCCCCGGTCAGACTTGGCAATGGACCACGTACAACCAGTTGCACAACCGCTTAAACCTGGAATGGCAGCCAATTGAAAACCTGCGCGTTGACCTTGGCGTACGGAACAGACTCCTTTCCGGAAAATTGATTAGTGATCTGACCGGCTATGCCGGATTATTTGAAGCTGACAAAGGAGTGGTCGATCTATCCTGGAATCTGGTCAGTCAAAAGGACTGGTTTCTGAACACAGCCATCGACAGGCTCTATCTCGACTACACTTGGAAACAATTCCAGCTACGGGCTGGCAGGCAACGCATCAACTGGGGCATCAGTCTGGTCTGGAATCCAAACGATCTGTTCAACGCGTTCTCCTACATCGATTTCGATTATGAGGAACGGCCCGGAAGTGATGCGGTGCTGTTCACCTGGTACACATCCGGTACGTCCAGCCTGGATATAGCCGTTAAAACCGGTCAAAACCACCAAACGACAGCGGCAGCCCGGTATCTTTTCAATGTGGGCACGTATGATCTGCAACTAATAGGCGGCAAGAACGGGCAGGATGCCGTCGTTGGAGGTGGTTGGTCCGGCAGCCTCGGAGCTGTTTCCTTTCGTGGAGAAGGGAGCTTTTTTACACCGTTGCCTGGAAAAGAACCGGTGTCAGAAAAATCGGTGTCGGCCTCAGTAGAGGCAGACTATACGTTCAGCAACTCGTTTTACGTCCATTCTGCCTTTCTGTTCAACAGTACCGGTACAACCAAAGCCGGCTCAAGTTCAGGCATTTCCCTGCTTAATCCTGATTTCGACCTGAGCGCTAAAAGCCTGTCCATCGGAAAATACGAATGGTTCGGACAAGTTTCCTATCCCTTCAATCCGATCCTGAACATCAATTTGGCTGGCCTGTTCAATCCGTCCGACCAGTCTTCCTATCTAAGCCCGACAGTCACCATCTCGCTTCAGGACAACATCGAGTTGATGTTGACGGCGCAATTGCTCCTCGGCGATACCGGCAGTGAGTATGGTTATATGGGAAATACGTATGCTTGTTTCGGAAGGTTACGATGGAGTTTCTGACAACATGTTCCGCTATCTACGAATGGCGACCTTCCGGCCATTCACCAGATAAAGGCCATTTCGCAATCCTTCTGTGGCTCTGTCGCTGACAACGTTCGAGCGAATCTTTCTGCCATCGATACTATACACATCCACGTTTGTTTGTGCCATTGAAGACTGACTGACTGAGTTTAGTCCAGTCGACACCTTGGTGATCAACACGAGGCTGACCACCACTTGCTTTCCGGAAAACGTAAAGGTAAACGATCCACTGGCAGGGGCAGGCAAAGGGACGGTATGGCTGCACATCGTGTAGTTACCGCTGGCGTCTTTTTTCGTATAAACATAGTCGGTCGAACCGAACTTGGCGCCGTTCAACTCACTCAGGTAAGAGTCACCGTCAGGATAATTATCGTAACCGACAAATTTGACACTGTCCACCTGTTTGCCGGATGGCAAATTGACCGTAAATTGGATACCAGCTGAAAGCTTGATGCCATTTTCATTTCCGGACCCATAGGTTTTTGAGCCGGTGTTGGTTATTGAATAACCATCATTAAAAAGCCATGGTGAAGCAGCGCCGACGGCCCCGGCATAGCTTGCCTGCGACAATATGATCGTCGTTGTTGGTGGAGGGGTGGTCGATACCGTATAGCCGGAGGCTTGTCCGCCTTCATTTTCAGCGTCCATGATATTTGAAACCAAACTGTTCATATACACTTCCAACATGGTGAAGCCCGCTGTGTCCAACTTATTTCTGTCGGACGCATCCGCCGGATTCAATCCATTGGCTGTTTCCCAGACATCAGGCATCCCGTCCTGGTCCTTATCCGCCGGAGCTGGCTGACTGTTCAACGTGGGCCAGGCATTCCAGGTGGAATCGGCCCCGGCCGGTTTGTTATCATCCTGCGAATCGATGATACCATACACATCGCCGCTTCCGGCACCTGTATGGGACGCTTTGCCATAACGGGTATCATAGACCATCAACGTATCCACCCAATCTCTTGAGCAGGAGGCACCTGCATACTTCAACACGTTTTCATAAGCCTTTTGGGCACTATGCGTCGTCGTATAGATGTAATCGATCGGGACCGACAGTTTCATGGTATCTTTGGTTTCCTGAGTGAACAAATTATCGGTAGTCGAATTGGATATTTGTTCGTAAATGCCTTTGGTCCAGTTATCGGCCGTTACGTCACTGTGTTCGTTCACATAATTGCCGTCCACATAGAATTTACCCCACACGTGGAGCATGGGAGCAAAAGAGGGATTATTCTGACAATAGGTTGTCGTGCGAATACCGATGCCTGCAATCCGGTACTGAATGGAAGCACTCTTTTGCTTGGTGCCAGGTCCCGGCTTGTAATAATTATTGACCAGGTTGACATGCATGCCTTCTCCACCATAGCAACCGTTCCCAGCCCAATTGTAGATTACGTTGTTGCGCATATCCATCCGTTCGTCTGTTTGAGTACTTGGACGCGGTCCCAGGCGGGGCGTACGGCTGTCATGATGGCAAACCAGGTTGTGGTGATAGCTGGCACCGGAACCGCCCCAGTTGCCGCCATAACCATGAGCACCCTTGACATGACCGGCGTTGCGCAGGCTCTGCGAGACAATGCACCATTGAACCGTCAAATTTTTCATACCGTACACCGAACAGCATTCATCAATGCTCCAGCTGACGGAACAATGGTCGACAATGATATTTTGCTGGTCCATGCCTCCCAATCCATCGCCTTCATGATAGGCTACATACCGGTTGCCCAGTCTAAAACGGACAAAACGGATGATCACGTTACTGGCATTGATTGTAAAAGGGTAGTCAGCCACGCAGATGCCATCGCCCGGAGCCGTCTGTCCGGCTATGGTGACATTACCGCTTTTGACCGGAAGAGCAGATGTCAGATGAATGGTGCCGGAGACATCGAACACGATGGTCCGTTTTCCTCCTTCGTTCAAAGCCCAACGTAACGTACCTTCCGAACCGTCATCCTTGGTTGACGTGATATGGTAAACAGCACCGCCCCTGCCTCCGGTCGTATACCGTCCGAAACCTTCGGCACCAGGGAAAGCCGGCGTATCTTCTGCCAAAATGAGATTGGAAACGAGCAGGCAAAAAAATGCGATAACACACCCGGAAAGCCGTGTTGCCTTGCTTAAGTCTGTGTTTTTCATTTACGTATGTCAATTTATTTTAAAAACCAGACCAAAAGTAATGGTTGAGGCAGACTTTTGCAATTAAATTAACATGGAGTAAGCATTTTACAGGTTTTGTGTTACGTTTCAGCACTGCACATTTTTTTGTACTTTTGTGACAAATGGAAAAAAAGAGGACGACTATGCCAGTTTCGCTACACGCTCCTGCCACCTTGCAGGGTTCCATCGGGCTTCCTGCCTCAAAAAGCATCAGCAACCGCGCTCTTATCCTGAATGCCCTTGCCGGTGAGGGCTTTACGCTTGACAATTTAGCCGATTGCGACGATACCCATGTGATGGTCAAGGCCTTGAATTCAATGGGTGAAACAATCGATATCGGAGCAGCCGGTACCTCCATGCGGTTTCTAACAGCCTTCTTGACCTTACAACACGGGAAACGTGAACTGACAGGCTCAGAGCGAATGAAAAACCGTCCCATCGGGGTGCTGGTCGATGCCCTGCGCCGGCTTGGCGCCACCATCGACTATGCCGGGAAAGAAGGATTTCCTCCGTTGATCATTACCGGTAAGCCAATGGCCGGCGGCGAAATCGACCTGGATGGCAGCATCAGCAGCCAATATCTGTCAGCACTGATGATGGTGGGCCCATGTCTGCAACAAGGACTGACACTGCACATAAAAGGGACACTCATTTCAAAGCCCTATGCTGAAATGACGGTGAAGATGATGAGCCTGTACGGAGTCAGCATCGACTGGAAAGACACGATCATCCATATTCCTCCGCAACACTACCAAGCTATTTCTTTCCGGGTCGAATCTGACTGGTCGGCTGCTTCTTACTGGTACGAACTACTTTGCCTGGCTCCTGAAGGCGCAGTACAACTGAAAGGGTTATCGTCCGACAGCCTTCAGGGAGACTCAAGGATCGCCAGTTTGTTTGAACCGTTAGGCGTTCATACGGACTTCACGCCGGAGGGCGTCACACTTACGAAAACTGCCGTTCAGGCCTCCTTTTTTCAGGCTGATTTGACCGATCAGCCGGACCTGGCTCAAACACTGGTGCTAACCTGTCTACTGAAGAGCAGGCCATTCAGGCTCACTGGTCTGCAGACGCTCAGGATCAAGGAAACTGACCGCATTCATGCGTTGATGGCTGAAAGTGAGAAATTAGGCTATCTGATTAAGGAGACATCGCCTGGCACGCTGGAATGGCAAGGAGAACGGTGTGCCACCGTACCCGGCATTGAAATTGAGACCTACGATGATCACCGGATGGCCATGGCGTTCGCCCCGGCGGCTTTCATCAGGGATGGTCTCATCATCAGGCATCCGGAAGTGGTCAGCAAATCCTATCCGGGCTTTTGGCATGACCTTCAGACTGCCGGATTTACCATCGCACAATAAAACGCTTTTTTTTTAGTTTTTCTTCTACAACTAGTTGGATGTGAAAAGCCGTTGTTTTCTGTTGATAGCGTTAATGTCGCTGCTGTTCTTTTCCGCGTGTTCGACTCAAAAGAATACGTGGGCAAGCCGTCATTTCCAGGAATTAAATACCAGATACAATGTCCATTTCAATGGCTATGAAGCTTATTTAGACGGCATCAGACAATTGACCAGTGCTCACAAGGAAGATTTCTCGGAATGCTTGCCCATGTACGCCGTCAGTAATCACACGGATGCGAAAGGTACCAGTGCCAGCATGGACAAGTGCATTGAAAAATGCCAGAAGGCCATCAAGCTGCATTCGATCAGAGTAAAGCCGGCCAAAAAGCCGACCAGCAAAAGCAAAACTTCTTACAAGAAATTCTACAGTAAAGAAGAATTCAATCCATTCATGGACGAGGTTTTTTTGATGATGGCCAATGCTCAGTTTCACAAGGGTGACTTCAATTCGTCCGCTTCCACCAGCACCTACATCATGCGGCATTTTGCCGATGAAAAAAAAGTTTATGACAAAGCGGCGATTCTGCTGGCGCGTTCCTATAAAGAACTGAACTGGCTGTATGAAGCTGAAAATGTGCTGAACGATCTAAACAACAGCTCGCTCTCTCCTTCTCAGACCGGCGCCTTTTCAGCCGCTTACGCCGATTTCCTGATTGAACGGAAACAATACGCCGAAGCGATTCCGTTGTTGACCCTTGCCATAAAAAACGACCGGAATAAAAAAGAGAAACAACGCTGGATGTTTTTGCTCGGGCAATTATATCAGGCCACCGATCAACGGGAAGAAGCGAACAAGGTGTACAGCATGATTCCATCCATGAATCCGCCTTATGAAATGGAAATCAGCGCCCGCATCCGGCAAACCGAAGTCTTTCCCGGCAGCAATCCGGCCAAGCCGTTGAAAAAGTTGCGTAGACTCAGCCATAAAAGCAAAAACAAAGATTACCTGGATCAGATTTACTACGCCATGGGCAATTTGTACCTGGCTGAAAAAGATACGGTCAAAGCCATTGAGCACTTTCATCTGTCGCTTGACAAATCCACGCTTAACGGGCCACACAAACTGAAAACATTGCTGGTACTGGGTGATTTGCAATACAGGACTGAACATTTTCTGGAGGCGGCACCCTGCTATGCAGATGCAGCGGTAATGCTCAAAAAAGAAGATCCTCGCTATGAAGAAGTTGCTTTCCGGGCTGGCGTATTGAAGGAG
>JAUZOU010000067.1 GCA_030706285.1 Bacteroidota bacterium | reverse complement strand
ACAGTCCCACCGTTTTCAGCAGAGACAGCAATCTGGTAAGTATTCAGAGAGAACTTGGCAGTTAGTGATCGTATAGCATCAGCTTTAAAGGTATATGAGACCGATGAACTGACAGCATTGTTACCTTCATACCAACCAAGGAAGGAATAACCAGCTTGAGGCGTCGCTTTGACAGCAACAGAATCTCCGTAGTTGTATGTCCCGGCTCCAGTCACAGTCCCACCGTTTTCAGCAGAGACAGCAATCTGGTAAGTATTCAGAGAGAACTTGGCAGTTAGTGATCGTATAGCATCAGCTTTAAAGGTATATGAGACTAGTGAGCTGACAGCATTGTTATTTTCATACCACCCCAGGAACGAATAGCCTGTTTGCGGTGTTGCCTTAACCGTGACGGAATCTCCGTAACTGTAGGTCCCGGTTCCAGTGGCTGTCCCACCGTTTTCAGCCGAAACGGCAATCTGGTACCGATAAATTGCATTTATATAAGAAACAGCATCATTAAGCTTGATGGTCGTTGCTTCTTTGCCTCCTTGTGTATAGAGTGCATCTTTGATAAAGACTGGAAATTTTCCTTGAGCAATGTTAGCATCGGCAACCAATTTTAGCGTCACTACAGAAGGAGAGGATCCATCCTTAAAGAAGGCATTAGACATGGAATAAGAAATGAACCTAATCTTATTACCCATATCTGTGACCGATAAAAGATGAGAAGCGTCTTTTCTCTCGGTCAGAGAAGCTTCGAATACCGTATCATTCTCCTCATTATCGAAATGCTTGACAATTTTGATGCCCTCAGGCAGATATAAATCAAACTGAAAAGCGATCATGGGTAAATCGTTGCTGATATCGATAGAAACATTCATCGTGTCACCGGGATGAATAGTAAAAGAGGCAGTCGAAATCTTGTTTTCAGCAAAAACAGAAACGATCAAAAAGATATAGGATAGGAGCAGTAGCGATCTTTTCATCTTTTAATTAGGATTTTTGAGACAACAATTTTTCCATCTTTATAGATGGTTCTCACTATATTGATGCCATCCTGTGGTTTATTTGAAGCAAGGCCTCCGGTTGTATAATACGTCACTGATTCGATTTGATCCGATGAGGTATGTTGTAGTTGAGTCGGAGGAGCGGTTACAATCATCTGAGCATTTATCTCTTCAATATTCCATTTACCCATGTTGGGCGTGACGAGTACGATCTTTGATGCTGAAATGGAATAGCCACCCGACACAATCTGGGGATCAGCTTTGATAGTGATGAACGCAATTGGTTCGGATGTTGATCTGAACGATGCATTCTTCATGGAATAGGCAAGAGCAAGCAACTGGTTCTCCTTCGTGTCAAACGTCATCAGATTATGAGAAGCAGTCGAAGTGGCAGGATTCAGTTCCAGTTTTTCGATCTTAATACCATTCTGAGCAGTCAGATTGAACTGGAAGGCTGTGAAATTTTGCAGATTGCTGAGGTAAATAGGCACACGCTTTTCTTCACCCGGATTGAGTTGGACCGCTCCAATGGTAAAGTCGGGCAACACCTGGCTAACCGTGGCTGCTCTTAGGCGGCTGGATATCTGAGAACTACTGACATTGCGCCCCGTAATGCTATTGACAATGCCGACTACGTCAGTCACATCGATAAGACTGTCACAACTGATATCGGCTGCGTTGAAAACAAAACGAATAGAGTCGTTTCCTCCAATATAGTAAATCACCGTAGCCACGTCTGTTACATTGACAGAATAATCACCGTTAGCGTCGCCGATTGAATACAATGGTGTAAAATTGAATGCCGTGGCATCAGATGCATTGTATTGAGGCTTGAAAGCGATAGCCTGTATTATCCACCTCTTACAGGGATTGACCGTGAAAGATTCAGTATATGAGGCACTGTTTTCAGTTGGCTCTGAGCCATCCAGCGTATAATGGATGATTGCCCCAGAAGTGGTGCAAGACATACTTACTGTATATTCATCCAGCGATACGAGAGGCGCTTTCGCTTTGAATGTATTCACCGTATGGAACACAACTGGGGAACTTGTACAATATTCTTTGGCGGCCATAGCTCTGATGACGCAGTTCCCGGTCAGGATGAAGGGATCGGAATATAATGTACCATTGATAGCTGGGTCGGAACCATCTAAGGTGTAATAGGTGTTGGCTCCAAGTGTTGGGCATTCAATAGTTACAAGTGAATCCATTGCATAAATCAACGGACTTTCCACCTTTGTGCTGATAAAGGCATAACCTTCGCTGTCAGAAAACTTTTCTTCAGTTCCGTCGGCGGTGGTGAAGTAGATGTTCTTCATTTTAAAAAGATACTTCCCGGATGGCAAGTCTTTTGTCTCGAGTGATATGTTGACCAATGCCCCTTCTAGTCCTGTGAACGAAGTGTTATTGGAGGAATAGGCCATTATCCGTACAGAACTGTCGGATAAAACGTGATAGGACAATGTATGTGAATCGCTTTTCCTGCCAGCAAGGGAAATGTCTAGATTTAAACTGTCCGTGCCGGTGATATGGAAACCGTCTGGAATGTACAGATCCATTACGAAAGCTGAAAATGCCTTATTGTTTTCAAGTTTCACAGGCATTGTCTGTTTGTCAGTGGGGGACATTGTGAAATCTGATATTTCCAGATAATTGCCGATTTTATAGACAAGATACCGGCTTACCTTGGAATCCAACATGTTGGAACAGGTTGCGAATGCTTTGATTTCGCAATTGGCAGAAAGAGTTACCGGTACCGTATACACCGGACTAGCCGTAGTCGGTTCCGATCCATCGGTTGTATAATAGATCCTGGCGCCACTGGTCTGGCTCGATATCCACAACTTGCCGCTTTTATAAATGATCACAGGCTCTGATGCCTTGCGGTCATTAATCTCAAAGGAAGCGACTTCGGAACGGTTGAACCCAGCTTTGATGGCCCTTACTTTATACAGTCCGTTGTAAACCACCTTTACAGGTCCGGAATAAACGGCATCGGTACGAACCGGGTCTCTGCCATCGATTGTATAATAGATGATGGCATCCGGGGTTGCACATTGAATGGTCAACGAATCATTGGCGTACGAAACAAGAGGCTTGTCGACCGTATTGGCATAGCCTTCAACGGCAATGTTTACAGGAAGGTCTTTGTGTAGGCAGTCATTGCCGGAAATAGCCGTTAATACGATGTTCTTTAACAACAAGATACTATCTCCGGCCTCCAAGTTTTCGTTTCCAAAGAGATTGAAGGAGAGGATTTTTCCTTTGTTATCCTTGAATGCTTCGTTGCTTGCGGAATAGGCGATTACTCGTAAAGAACCATCTGTCAGGTGTGATAACGTGAGTGAATGGCTGGAAGACTTTCTGTCACTCAACGACATCGATGATTCTATAACGGTAAATCCATCCGGAACTTTGATGTCTGCCATGAAGGCAGTAAATGCGGTATCGTTCTCCAGGCTGATATCAACCGGTATCATTTCTCCGGCACTCATGGAAATGGAATCAACTGTCAGGGTATTGCCATAACACAACACACTTTGCGTGGATATCTCCGAGTTCTTATAGAGTTGACGGATTGCGATAGCTTTTATGGTGCAATTATGGTCAATCAGGAATGTGTCCGTGTAACGTGAACTGTTCGCGCTGGGATCCGCGCCGTCCAATGTATAGTAGATGCTGGATCCTTCTGTTGCACAACTCATTACACATCGATTTTTGTTTTCAATCAGCTTAATAACAGGCCTTTCGGTTTGGTATGAGCCGAAGATATTATAGGCCATCTCAGAATTGATGTAGTTCTGTCGCACAGCAATGGCCTTGATTTCACAGTTATTAGTCAGATAGACAGTATCGGAAAAAATGGGACTTAGCACTGTCGGAATGGTACCATCTAACGTGTAATGAATTGTTGCACTGTTTGTTGTGCATGAAATTAGCAGCCTCTTGTTGTAAAGTGTTATTTCTGGTGTGGCTACGATGAAGTTTTTAAATGCTTGTTCAAATAACGGAGAATCATACCAGTTTTTTCGAATTCCAATAGCTTTTATTATGCAATTCTCAGTCAATCGCAAGGTGTCAGTGTAGAGAGTGCTTTTTGCTGTAGGATTGCTCCCGTCTAAGGTATAATGTATGGAAACATCAGGAGTCGCACAATGTATGACACACGACATTTCATAAGGCATGTTGCTGTCGTAAGATGTTAGGCTGAGCGTATCGACAATGAAATTGTCGATACTAATGGAGTCTGTACCGGAAATGTTGTATTTTTCCTTAATAGCCAAAGCTTTGATCTTGCAGTTTTCTGTCATTAGCAATGGCCCGGTGTAGATCGTACTGTTTCTGTCCGGTTGGGTGCCATTCCGTGTATATCGAATTGTCGCTCCTTCCGTTTTCGTCGTGATGTATACTGTATCGTTGGCGTAACGGAAAGTTGGAGTAGTGGCCGTGCTGTCGTATAGGCTGATGTTAACTTCAGCCGAATAATCCGGAATAGAATGATCCTTCATGTCTTCAGACGTAAAAAGGATGTTCTTTAACTTCAGAAGTTGAACACTGGGAGTCAGGTAATCGTTCGCTTTCAGACCTAAATGCAAGAATGCTCCACTGGTTCCTGAAAAGGTTTTGTTTCCCATGGAATAACCCATGATGCGAATGGCCCCATCTGATTGATTTGCGGCTGTCACCAAATGATCACTCTGACGCCCGGCATAATACATGCTGTCCTTTATCAATGAAATGCCTTCTGGTAAATACAGATCGAACATAAAAGAGGTAAAAGCCGAATCATTGAACAAGGTGAGCGAAACGGGTTGCTCATCGCCCACATAGATATTGAAATTATCCAATTGTAGACGGTTTGCCGACAAGGTTACCTGAAACGTGGCTATTTCTGAATTATAATAATTATCTTTTACTGCAAGCGCTTTTAATGTGCACTCTTGTGTAATACGGACAGGCCCGGTGTATTTTTCACTAGTGATTGTTGGGATTGAGCCATCGGTTGTATAATAAATAGTAGCACCTGATGTCGAGCTGCTGAGAGAAAATAAGGATGATTCAGGATAATAAATAGTAGGAGTGGCAGCCTTGAATGTTGTGATATTCATTTCCTTGATTTGAGAGTCGAAATATCTGTTTCTCAAGGCAATGGCCTTTATGACCCCATTTCCTGAAAGTTGGAATTTCCCGTTGTACAGCGTGCTTTTTGCCGTCGGCAAAGAGCCATCAAGCGTGTAGTAGATACTTGCGCCGGTTGTTGAAGTCGTTATCTGGCAAATGTTGTTCGGCAACAGTTCGATGACGGGATCTGCCACCACAAAAGAGGCTACGACGATACTATCAGGTTTGGAATTGTAATATCGATGTCGCACACCTACCGCTTTTAATGTTCCGTTGCCATCGATAGTGAACATCCCTGAGTATTTCGTACTTGAAGAGGTCGGAGTGCAGCCGTCCCAACTGTAATAAATACTTGACTTCGGGGTAACACAGGAAATGTAGCAGAGGTTGTTTTTATCAAGAAAGATGATAGGTTTTTCCACTACATAGCTCACAATGGTGTCGCTGGCCATCTGAGAATCAGAATTGCCCTTCTTTATGGCGATAGCATTGATGACATAATTGCCGTCGAACTTTACCGGATGCCGGTATACGGGGCTCTCCGTAGTAGGCGTTGTACCATCCATGGTGTACACGATGACGGCATCTGGTGTCGCACTTGTGATGGTGAACAACGAATCTCCGGTTACTGTGATGACAGGCTTAATCACGGAGGCATCGTTCACTTGCCATGATGCTACGTCGGAACTGTTCATGCCATCTTTGGACAACATGACTTTCACTATACCGTTTTCCAGTACGGCAATTTGCCCATTGCTTATGTTACTGTAACGGCTTGGGTGGCTTCCATCAGTTGTGTACCGTATAGTCGCACCTTCCGGTACATTCCCGACTGTGATAGTTTGATTTGAATAGCTCAGAGCCGGAGTTTGAACGGTAGTTTCAAAACGATTTACCATTGCAGATAAGGAAAGGCTGTCACACGAATAGTCTTTGCCATTTGCATCAGTGAGAATGACGTTGCGAAGATGGATCGGATAACGGCCTGCTTGGGTTGCATCTTTGGCCCAAATGATCAGATCAAGGATGTTTCCGTTATTCCCGCTGAATGTTTTGTTTTCAACGGAATAGGCAATTAATCTGATCGCCCCGTCGGGCTGAGTGGCAAGATTAATGGTGGTTGTACCTGCCTGTCTACCTGAGAATTCGACTCGGTCGAGGCCAAGGCCATCGGGCAGGTAGACGTCCATCATCAGTGATGTGAATGCGACATCGTTGTTTAAAGCAATGGGCACTCGCAACGTATCACCGGCGTAGATGGAAAATGGCTCCATGGTGACTGTGTTCTCCGCATAAAGCGAAGACACAGCCAGCATAAGGCTTATCAAAATTAAGATTGGGTGTTTCATTCAATCAGTTGCTACGTCGTAACCGGATTACTTGACTATCGCTTTGTGTTTATTGATAAGATAGACTCCTTGTGGGAGGTCTGAAAGGATGTTCAGTCCGGTTGACAATCTGACGTCACGAACCTTACAGCCATCAGTCGTATAGATTGTGACATCTGTTTCACTTGGGCTGACGATTTTAAGCACTTTACCACTGATAATCTTTAGCTCATTCTTAGAATTCGAAAATCCGGTAGTGGACCCAATGATCAGAGAACCATTGACAGATTCGATCTTATCTTCATTGCCCAAAGCATCGATTAGGTAAATGTTGTTCATTGCAAGTATGTAATTGCCTGCCTGGGCTTTTTCATCCGCTTTTAGAGAAAGAGACAAAAGTGAGCCGGTGCTGTTGATGATATCACTATTGTTTGCGGAATAGGCCAACACGCGAACCGTAGTTGAGTTGATCTGATTCCAGGCTGCAACGTGAGAATTCCTAAAACGGCTGTTATCCAATTTGACATTGCTAACGGAAACTCCTTCCGGGAGTGTTATATCAAACTGAATAGCCGAATAGTTTTTGCTATTCTCCATGGACAAATCAAGTTGAGCCAATCCATCTGTTGACATCTCAGCAGATGAGAGCGACAATGCCAACTGGTTGGTGGCCGATGCCATGAGCATCCTCTTCGGCGCAAGGTTTGCCGGATAGGTACCAAGGATGATGCGAACAATGTTTACAATATCACTTGCCGTGATTTCTCCATTGTTGTTGACGTCGGCGGCCCGGAACAGGAATGGTGACGGATTGTTTCCAAGGATGTAATTAACGGTGGTGACCACATCGCTTGGACGAACAGATTTGTCGTCGTTTGCATCACCCAACAGAATACCGGTCAGAGAGCAGTCGTACGATGCAAGTTCGGAATCGAAGTAACCGACACATACGGCAACAGCTTTGATCAGACCGTCGCTGCTAGCGGTAAAAGGCTTTTCATAAACCTTTCCATATTTCAACGGATCGCTCCCGTCTGTGGTGTAGTAAATAGTTGCACCATTGGTTGATGTGACGATGGAGTAATAAAAATCGCTTTCTGCAATGGTCGGTGTGGCGCATTTGAAATTGGCGATGATCGGGAAGCCTTTGTTGTCTGACGTGACAATCCAGTTTGGATAGGCATTGTCATTTGACCAGGCATTTAATACGGAAAGCAGATTGCCATAAGTGCTATCCTTATATTGAATACCGATTTCAAATTGCTGATCATAATCGAAACCGCGCAAATAGGCAGTTGTCCCCTCATTGACTCCATATAATTCCAGATTCAGGTTGATGGAGTCGTTGCGCAGAGAATGGCAATATTTGACAGAACTGCCGTTTTCAATATACCCCACCAATGCTCCGTTGGTGATGCCATCTTCGGTGCTGCCGGAAACGGAACCGGTGTTATAAGCGTTGAAGAGTTGGCTTGCGGCTACCATTGATCCGATAAGCCCTCCGATGTTGTTTCTAGTTGACGATGTTACATTGGCTGTATTGTAGGAATTGTATATGTTTACCTTTTCTATATGTCCACAAAGGCCCCCGGCATTGATGCCTGCCGCATTTATTGTTCCAGAATTATAACATGATAAGATGCTATGAATTAGATTGTAAGAGCTTAGTACCCCTCCAAGGATGCCACCAATTTGATTTTTACCAGAAATGAAACCTTCATTAAAGCTATTTTTGATATCCATTTGGCTGTAGTAACAATCTAATTGACCAACTAAACCACCGATGTAGTCATTACCCATAATAATTCCTTTGTTGAAACAATTGTTTATATTGATCGTGATAACGTTTGAATGTCCAACTATACCTCCAACACGATCTCCAATAGCCGAAATACTACCAAAATTGTAAGAATTATTAATGGTTAGGTATATATAACCAGCATCTCCAATAATCCCACCAGCGGTATGATAGTTACTAATGATTGTTCCATAGTTTCTGCAGTTGTTTATTGAGAAGCCGAAGTAGTTGTCTATGGTTTTTCCAATTATGCCCCCAGTAAAAGAATTGGCAATAATTTTTCCCGCATTGATGCAATAACTTAGGTTTGATCTAGTTGTTGAAGCAATACCTCCAGCGCCACAATCTCCTGAATAAAAATTTGTTACATTTCCATTATTGGTACAATAGCTAATTGGAGAATTATCATCGTTGAAGCCAACAATTCCAGCAACGTAATTATGACTAGTCGAGATAGCGGCGTCGTTTGTACAGGACCGGATGGTAGAGGTTGAACTATAACCGGAAATACCACCTACATATTGATCTGCACCATAAACATTGCCTGTATTGCTACACTCCAGAATTGTGGATTTTGTCGTGTAGCCGGAAACGCCTCCTGTGTAATCGTCTGAGCCGTTTATTAGCGCATTAGACGTGCAATAATTGATGGAAGAGTTTAGCGTATCGGTCGCGCAGACATAACCAATAATACCGCCGGTGTAATTAAGCCCGTTGATTTTTCCTGATGATTGGGATTTATCGATGGTTATGGCATTTCCATAGCCGGCCAAGCCTCCGGTATAATTGTTATCCGCTTTAATAGTTCCGATATAGCTGGAGTTAAGAATAGCTGTTGATATACCTTTGCCAACCAGCCCACCGATGTAGGTGTATCCATGCAGATAAGAGTCATCTACGTGTACATTCTTGATGATTGCTCCATTGGTGGCACCGAATAAACCGAGATAATAGGCTGTGGAAAGCTCATGGAACAGGCCATGTATGGTATGTCCGTTGCCATCAAAGATGCCTTTGAAGTCGTACAATCCTGAGCCGTCCCCATTTCCAATCGGCTCCCAGGTGTTTAATGTATAGGTGCCTCCGAATGTAGCACTCCCCAGAGCGTATGAATTCAGTACAATGTCATCGACCAACTTGAAAAACTTGCCGCTTGTCCAGTTTTCATAATAATAGGTATAGTAGGAAAGACGCTTCAGTTGAGCAGCTGTTGCGATCAGATATGGATCGGCTTCACTTCCCGATCCTCCGGCAAAACTCTTGGCTATGCTGCCATCCCAAAGTAGTGGATGCCTGAAAACAGCGATAATCGTGTCTGATTCGTAACCACCTTCAATATAAGCGTATGCTTTGATGGTAGTGGTATTGAATAAAGTGAAAGGTTCATTGTATAACAGACTGGTATCACGAGGGTCGTTTCCATCTAATGTATATGCGATGACAGCGCCCGGAGTTGCACAGGAAATGGAAACGGTACAGCTGTCAATTGAAATGACAGGCTTCTCACAAACTGACAGCCCGTTATTGTAGGATACAACAGAAGAATTCGAGAAACTAGTAGCAGTCGCAACAGCCCTTATGATGCATGAGCTGCTTAATGTGACCGGCCCTTCATATTTTAGGGTCGTTGTAGATTCAATAGGCTTGGTCCCGTCAAGTGTATAATATGATGTGCTTTGTTTCGTCGGAGATGTGATGGTAAGCTGGCCGTTGCTGACTGTAATTGCCGGCTGGGCACAAACATAGTGTGCCAGCAACGGAAGGATTGCATGAATGTTTTCATTGTACAGATCCATCCAGGATAGACAGGTGCTGTCGTTTACAGAAACCCATGCATTCAGGGCTGGCTTTAAAGACCTAAATGAAATTGAGTCCAGCTTAATGATTGAAGAAAGATGCTGCTCTTTGTCGAAAAAAGCGTTGGCATTGGCTGATGCTTCATTATGTGCGAATAATGGGAAAGAAGCATTAAACTCAGAGGTCTTTAGACCATAGCAGTTATTTATTGTATTATTAGAAGAAGAAAAATTTCCTCCCACCAGAATTCCTACATTGTTTGTTCCGCTAACGATGCCTGTACTGACACAATTGCCCATAGTTGAGTGACCGTAACCGACCAATCCTCCAGTATAGCTGGCATTTGAGGCTGAGGATGTTGTCTGAGATATATTGCCGCCATTGTAACAATTGTAAAGGGATTCTGAATAATTCAGAGAATGTCCAAGAATTCCTCCGGTACAGCAATAACCTGACTGACAGAATATGTTGCCAAGGTTACAGTTACTTTTCAACGTTAGGTCAGCCTCTTGTTTGTTCCCGACGATACCGCCAACAAATGCGTAATGATTTTGATCTGGGCTGCTTGTGTTAATGTAGCTCACTTCTTTTTGATTGCTGCAATTGCTGATTGAAGCAGAAGCACCTT
>JAUZOU010000066.1 GCA_030706285.1 Bacteroidota bacterium | reverse complement strand
GGCCTGCTCAACAATAGTAAAACCCGATTTTTTCCTCATAATTATAAAATTTGTTGTTGTTAATTTTACGATTATAGAAAAAATCGGGTACTTTTGAAAAACCTTGACGGAAATACTGATGGTCAGCTATCCGCGAAGGCGGATTTAGTTCAACAAAAACTATATGTCAATTGGGGTTTCGGTGCGGACAATAAAGTTCGCAGCCCGCAACAACGGCATCGGGGTTCGACAGGAAAGCAACCCGCATTCCCCAACTGCATATAGTTCCGTCCGTTAGGTGCCATTATAAGAGTCGCACAATTCAAGTTTTGTAAAAGTGTCATTATGAAATATCTGATTGTTATAATATTTACAATATTGTCACTAGATTTTGTGTATGCTCAGTCTGACGAAAGCATAATTAATTCAATTATCGATGATTTATTTTCTCCTAAAGAATATATTTCATTCAAAAACCACAAGGATACAATTTTAATTAATTCGACGATTAATAGAACATATTTCGATTATGATTCAATCTCATTTAAAAATGAGACAGGATTTATTGTTCCAACAAATATCATCTCCGAATTATGTAAGAATATTGAGCCGAAAGATTTTGTCTCATATTGGAATCAAGATAAGTTAAATAGGACAGATACAATCTATTTATCAAACGATACAACCATAGGGTTAAAACCTTTTATTAAATGTCTGTCAGCAGATGAGATGGACCTACTTTTTGAGAAAGCCCCAAAAATGCATCGAATTTATTTCATTGACAAAATTATATTTGACGATAAACGGGAAAACGCAGTGTTTAATTTTGGATATACTTCATGGCCCGGTTATTTTAGCAGTGAGAAGATTCTGATAAAAAAGGTATTTTGGAAATGGGTAATAATTACACGGTTTAACTTTTTGATGTCATAAGAATATTCCCAAAATAGATGATAGAAAAAAATAACGGCACCTAATTGTGTAGAATTAATGGCGGGTGAAGCACGTTCCGCAAGGTTCGTTTCCCGCATCAGCCATTTAAAGGTTTGAAAGGAGATTCGCCCGCAATCCGCCACTAATGCTACACTACCCGTTATAGCCAATGGTAAAAAGGCTGCTTTTGAAAATATTCTGTAATTCTGGAAGAGAAAAAAACGAAGTGTGATAAAACAAAGAACCCGGCTTCATCACCAGCAAAGGAACTGGGAGAGGAATCACCGGGACTACAGCACAAAGATAATATAAAATGGAGAAGAATGTACTGATTGATCGAATTATTTCAAACGACCGACTTGAACCATATTTAAACCGCCATAAGGCCGATATAGACAAGGCCATTCTTCACTACAAAAGCAATATTCTGATTTCTGAGTCATTTTATCCACTGCTTTCAATTCTCGAAGTGGGATTAAGAAATTCAATCGATTATCAACTAACTAAGCGATTTAATGACAGTAAGTGGTATGAGAATATGGAGTTTATCAGAATTGCATCACGTTTTCAGATAGATAGGATATCTGATGCAAAGACCAACATACTTTCAGAGAAAAAAGAAATAACGCCTGGACGTATTATTTCTGAACTGACCTTCGGTTTCTGGACGTCTTTGTTTGACGTTAGGTTTGAAATGACATTATGGAAAAGTTTACGATTGGCTTTTCCAAATTGTCCAAAGCAAATTAGACAAAGGAAGACGATGAGTTCGAAGTTCAATTCAATCCGAAAATTGAGAAACAGAATATTCCATCATGAAGCAATTTCATGGAATCTTTTAGCGCTCGATAGATATAAAATTGAATTGATTGAAGGCATAGAATGGTTGGACAAAGATTTGTTAGGCTGGGTAGTTGAACTTAATCACATTAGTGAAACAATTGATAAATACCGAGAAACAATAGAATAAAAAAGACCACTGGCTATAACACTATGCAAAACCACAGCCACCTAACGGCGTCCGTGGTTTGCACAAAAGAGTATGCTAGTCATTTCGGGTTGACGGATAAAACAGCTCAAAGACGAATAGCTAATCTTTTTAATAAGGGATTATTAGAAAAAGTAGGTGAAAATAGATGGGTGAAGTATAAAATTAAAAATTAGAAATCAAGGACAATATCAAAGACAAAATGTCTTTGATAAATGAAGCAAAATAGCAAACAGGCAGAAATAAATAAACACTAGTTGCCAACAATTTGTATATGTCATAGCCGGTTTTGTGAGTATTTATAAGTCCATCACCCGCATCAACTTCATCTCGGTTTGACAGGAAAGTAGCCCGCAATCGGCTACGCCACATACACTTGACCGTTAGCGGCTATAAAAGAGCGCGTTAATCATTTTTCTGCAATGTTTGAGACTTTTTAGAGATGGTAGTATAAATTGTCTACGTTTTCTAAAAGAAAAAATGTTTATGCTGCCCTAATATAGGTAACTTGAGAAATCCGAATGATGCAATAAGATACCCAATAATAATACCTTTGATTATACCCATAAGATCAGTAACAAAATAAAAATAACACCATGAAGAATCAAATCTATTCTGCTATTGCTTTTAGTGTCGCAATATTGCTAATGCCTTCAATTTTCAATAGTTGTATTCAAGAAGAAACTTTTTCCAAAGCAACTGTTGAAACTAGCCAAGTTACATCAGTCACAGAAGCTACAGCAATTTGTGGAGGGGTAGTTACATCCGATGGTGGCTCAAATATATCTGTTCGAGGAGTTTGTTGGAATACTTCGCCCTATCCTACAATTGAAAATGATACAACAATTGAAGTTGTGGGCACAGGGCCCTTTACTAGTTTGATTAAAGGGCTATCTCCAAGTACCACCTATTATGTTCGTGCTTATGCCACCAATAGTGTGGGAACAACTTATGGAAATGAGATGAGTTTTACAACTTTGGCTAGCTCCGGAACAGTAACCGATATTGAGGGCAATGTATACAATTATATTACTATTGGCACCCAGGTATGGATGATCGAGAACCTTAAAACTACGAAATACAACGATGGCACGAGTATTCCAAATATAACCGACGACACAACTTGGTCAAATGCTACTACTCCCGGCTATTGTTTTTACAACAATGATGTTGCCTATAAAAACGCCTATGGTGCATTATACAATTGGGACGCAGTAAATACCGGGAAACTTGCTCCAACCGGTTGGCATGTACCCACCGATGCCGAATGGATCACGCTTGAAAACTACTTGATAGCAAATGGCTATAACTACGATGGTACAACCACTGGCAATAATATTGCTAAATCCTTAGCTGCTACAACGGACTGGTCTACTTCTACATATACGGGATCTGTCGGCTATGATTTAACAAAAAATAACGCATCTGGTTTTGCGGGTCTTCCAGGCGGTTACCGTGGCTGCTTTGGTCCATTCTACGACGTTGGCAGCGGCGGTTACTGGTGGAGTTCGACGGAGAACGATTACTGCAGTGCCTGGTACCGCGGCTTGCGCTGCTACGGTAGTAATATCTACTGTGACTATAGCAGTAAGCAGTTTGGGTGGTCTGTTCGTTGCGTCCGGGATTACTAATTAGTTGCCTATTTGTTGTTTTTCTGTTGAAAGAAAGAAGCAGCGATCTTTGACGTAATGCAGAAATTGAGTTTGTTCTGAGTCTAAGACGGGCTGTTTGTGGTATAAAAGAACAACGATTCCGTGGTTTAGCCTTATTATTGGGCATACCTTGAAAATCGGATACCTATTGTTAGAGAATTCATCGGGCAGATAGGTGAAAATTATTATTTTCAAGGGCCGATACAGTTCAATTCACATCGGTGATAATGCAGTGATTGGTGCAGGGAGTATCGTGACAGAAGATATACACTCAGGATATTTGGCTTACGGTGTCCCTTGTAGACCGCTAAGACCGATAACAAAAGATGATTCAAAAATTGATTTGTTATAAATGAGCCCGCTCCGAAAAGTCCTTTTCCGTGATTTTTATATTTGTAACGCATTGACTATAAGTGTGAAGGTCTTTTTGGGAAAATTGGCAAACTATACTTTTCTGCGTGCACTAATATATGATGAGTGAAAATATAATGATGAATGTAGCTTAACTTTTTGTCCGGAATCCGTTTGTAATTTCATTTCTTAAACAACTGACATTAAATTCATAATGCATAAAACTGCTGAACTTTGTCATCATGTCATTGTTAATACCCGTGGACGGTTTTTGGATATTTTCCGCTATTCCAAAGCTGTACCTACATTTAGCATATATTATAAGTCCATTAAGAAGTACTATATTGCAGCTTAATTCATGCTAATAACCATTAAACTCAGAAAGAATGAAAGCAATCAAATTTTATGCAATTTTTGCAGCACTCGCTTTTATAACGGTATCGTGTGTTGAGCATTCAGGAAAATACAAAGCTGTCATAGCGCAACGGGATTCTCTGGCGATAGAAAAGCAGGCCCTGGATTCAAGTTACAACCAGACACTTGCACTTTTAAACGAAATTGAAACTGGATTCACTGAGATCAATAAGGGTGAAAAACAAATGCAGCTAAACCTTAAAGGTGTAGAAGGTAAAACATCAAATCAAAGAGAAAGGATCGTTTCTCAAATGAAAGCGATAAAAGGGAACCTGGAGCAAAACAAGGCAAAAATTGCAGAGCTTCGTAATCTTGTGTCTAAAGGAAGTAAGGCAAATCGCTTGTTGACTGAAACAATCAATCGTTTGCAAAGCAAAATGGATGAGCAGGTCGTTCAAATTCAATCTATCCAGGCAGAACTTGCTAAGAAAAATATTGCGATCGGTGAGCTCACCACCACTGTGACTAATCAGCAAACTGTGTTGGAGCAGCAAAAATCGACCATTTCTGAGCAGGAAACCACCATATCGGAACAGGTAATGGAGAAAAATATGGTTTGGTATTGTATTGCCACGTCTAAACAACTTAAAGCAGCAAAGATAATTACAGATGCAGGACTCTTTAGCTCGAAGAAAGTAATGATAAATGAATTCGATAAAAATGCTTTTACGAAGGTCGACTTGAGAAGTACTTCGTCGATTGCCACAAATAGCAAAAGTGTAAAAATCCTTTCCTCACACCCTAAAACCAGTTATCAACTTGTTATAGGTGCAGACAAGAATATCACGATTAATATTACCGATCCTTCAAAATTTTGGAGTGTATCAAAGTACTTGGTTGTGCAGAAATAAATTTTTTCAGATAAGATATTGATCGTTCTAATTAATGCTGTATTTTTGATTAATCAATTTTTGACTTCTGATTCTGTGAAAAAGGCAATATTGTTGATTTTCATCATTATACAGTGTTCGGTCTCATTTGCCCATTCTGCATCGACGGATTCTTTACTGAATGTACTTGACAACATTTTGAAGAATCAGAAAGTCTATATCGATTTAAAAAACGAAAAAATCAATTTTCTCAGGAATGAGCTGGCAAATCAGACGTTGCCTGAAAGAAAATATGAAATAAACAACCGGATCATTGAGGAATATCAATATTATATAAGCGACTCGGTACTTGCCTATATTGAGCATAACAGAATCCTTGCTGAACAAACGGATAATGTTGACTGGAAACTTGAAAACAGGCTTCAATTATCGTATATCCTTTCGTCAACAGGCCTGTTCAGCGAATCAAAAAAAATCCTTGATGCCATTCCTTTTTCAAAATTAAACCGGAAACTACGTCTGGAGTACTTTAAATGTTGTGAACTGTATAATGTTCACATGCAGGAGTATATAAATGACAACCGGTTCATAGGGCAGTATCTGAAAAACGCTTTTATGTACAGGGATTCCGTCCTTTCCTATTTGACCAAGGGGACTCCCGACTATCTGTTCTGGTCTTTCAAGGCCGATATCGGCACCCGGCCTGAAGATGCCAAACAGGATCTTATCGAGTGTCTGAAGGCCATCAAATTCGGTACGCATTTTTATGCAGGGACCAGCTATTGTCTGGCACTTTTCTACAATGAATATAACGGAGGAAAAGAACGGGAAGAAAAGCTCACATTACTGATCAACTCGGCGATATCGGATGTCATGTCTGTTACCAAGGAAAACATGGCACTGATGTCTCTTGCTTCATTTTTATTTAAGGTCGGGGATATACAGAGGGCCTATAAATATACACTGTATGCGCTTGATGATGCGAACTTTTACCAGGCACGTTATCGTAACTTCCAGATAGGACAAATGATGCCGATTGTCGAAAAGGCTTATCAGCAGAGAAGTGACGAACAAAAGAAAAGGCTTCAGCTTTATTTGATCGGTATCAGCCTTCTCACGATTGTCCTGATCATCTTGACCGCTTTTACCCGTAAACAAATGAATAACCTGGCAAAAGCCAGACAAAGTTTGAACCGCATGAATGACGATCTGCAGCATATGAATAACAGCCTGCAGGTCATGAACGACAACTTGAATGACGTCAATCGCAAGTTATCCGAGTCAAATGAGGTAAAAGTCGAATACATAGGCCGTTTCCTTGACCTTTGTTCCGATTACATTGATAAACTGGAGAGTAACCAGAAACTTGTGAGCCGTAAGATTATTGCCGGACAGGTTGATGAGCTTTACAGGATGGTATCTTCGCCTAATGTGATAGAGAAAGAGATAAAAACCTTATATGAATATTTTGACAATGCTTTTCTTCAATTATACCCTGACTTTGTGGAGCAGTTTAACAAACTGTTGCGGGAAGAAAACCATTTCAAACTACGGAAGAATGAAAAACTGAATACGGAGCTCCGGACATTTGCCCTGATCCGTTTGGGCATAACAGATAATGCCAAGATTGCCGCCTTTCTTCGTTGTTCTATTCAAACTGTTTATAATTACCGGTGCAAGAAAGGAAAAGCGGTTGATGAAACCGAAGATTTCGAAGACCAGGTAAGGCGAATTGTGAGCTGATAAATTCCGTTACGATTTACTAAAATAAAATTCTAAATTCTGTTAGCTGATTTATTATCAGACTAATACGAGCCTTCATTTTTACAAAAACTTACCGGCCGATTACTTCAGCGACGGACAACACGCACACTCGTCTAATTTTGCTGCATGTTCAATTTTTAACTAATTTGTATGAAGGTATCCATAAGGAGGTTTTTTGTGTGTTGTAATTCGTTTCTTTCCGTTGAATTACCCCTAATTATATTGATTGCATTTCTTAGTGTATCGCTCCCTTCAACCATGCACGCCAGGCAGAGTGTCTACACGTTTAAAGGATCCGGACCAAGGTATTGGATTGCCTATGAATATTGCTGGACAAACAACATGGCCATCAATGAAGAAAGATGGCAAAAGAACATCGATTGGGTGGCCAAGAACTTTAAAGCGTACGGCTACGATATGGTCTGCAACGATGGCTGGATTGAAGGGGCTCAGACCATAAACACCGATGGCTATATCACAAAATACAATGATCTCTGGGTAAACGGCTTTGATTATTGGTCAAACTATCTTTCAGAACGAGGAATGAAGATGGGAGTTTATTATAATCCCCTATGGCTGACGAGGACAGCCTTGGCCAAAAATGTATGTGTCGAAGGCACTGGCTATAAGGCTAATGACATTGTCGGAACAACACCGTTTAATGTCGACCTGAATTGGGTGGATACGGACAAACCCGGAGCGAAGGCATGGATACAGGGGTATGTCAATTATTTTATAAATCTGGGTGCCAGGTATTTAAGAATAGATTTTCTGGAAAATTACGAGAAAAATTACGGAACCAGACGATATGAGAAAGCGCTAAAATGGATCGTAGAGGCCGCCGGTGACCGCATTTTTTTGAGCCTGGTGATGCCCAATTGCTATAATAAGGCTGAGACGGAACTGAAATACGGAGATATGATCCGGATTGATGATGACTGTTTTCATGGTGGATGGGATTTTTTAAGCAACAGGAGGAGAGGACAACGGAACTCCGGTTGGCCTCAATTTGGCAATGCCTTTGATGGGTTTATTTATTTTTCCGGTATCGCGGGTCGAGGCCAGATGATTATGGACGGAGACTTTATCCGGTTAAACAAATTGGCCAATGACGATGAAAGAATCTTCAATATTTCACTTTTTACCATGGCCGGTTCTCCTATTTGCATAGCCGATCAATACGACACGGGCGACAGCCTTGTCCGGTTTTATCAGAATAAAGAGATGTTGGCCCTCAATGATCAGGGATTTGCCGGGAAACCTCTCAGCGATGAAATGGCAGATACGGTAAACAGTTCCCGCTGGGCAGGTCAGCTTCCTGACGGGAGTTGGGTCGTCGGGCTCTTTAATAGGGAAGATACACCTCAGACAAGAGGTATCGGTTTGTATAAGGAACTGGGCATAGATACGTCGGCCATTATAGAAAAATACGATATCTGGCTGCATAAAACGATCGGAGGCAGCCTGACAGACTACACAGAGGTGTTGAGACCACACAGTTGCAGGATTTTAAAGATATCCTGCTTTGCTAAGAAATATGAAGCGGAAGTTGCCTCGATGACCGGAGGTGCAGAAAAGGAGGTAAGCAATAATGGTTTCAGTGCTTTCGGTTATGCCGGGAACCTTCGTCTGACCGGTTCGAAAGTGCTGTTTGCCGTCGATGCCGATGTGGAAGGAAACTACAACCTCAGGTTTAGGTGCATCGTTCCGGATGCCAGCAACTGTTCTGAAAGCTTGTTTGTGAATAATCGCAGGTGCTGTAAACTTCGTTTTCCAGAGGGAAAACGTACCGGTGAGTGGCTGTTTGCTGACCGGCAGGTGTCTCTGAAAAAAGGCATCAATTATATCTGGTTGCAATGCGAACCCGGAGAAACAGGAATCGAAGCGCTTGATTATCTACAGGTGCTGAAAGATTGATAAGGATTAGTCGAAAATCGTTGCTATAAATATGTTTAACCTTTAATTACTATGCTATGAAGAAAATCAATTACAAGTTAATTTTCATTCGTTCATTCCTGCTTCTCTGTATGCTGGTGGGAGTGAACCAGGGACTATTAGCGCAAGGTTTTTCTGTACACGGAACCGTAAAAGATGAGAACGGGGAGAAAATTATCGGCGCGAATGTCTTGGTAAAAGGAACCACAAATGGTTCGATGACAGATGAAAAGGGTAATTATACGCTGAATAATTTGAAATCAGGCTCCACCATTGTTTTCTCCTACATCGGCTGCCTGACAAAAGAAGTGGTGGCAGGCAGCAACCACATGATTAATGTGGTGCTTCAGGAGAGAAATGAAAAGCTGAATGAAATTGTGGTTGTCGGTTATGGCAGCATGGAAAAGAAAAAAATCACGAGTTCTATAGCAAATATAAACTCCGCTGATTTCAACAAAGGGAATGTCAGCAATCCTATACAACTGTTGCAGGGAAGGGTTGCCGGTTTGAACATTGTCTCACCTCAGGGAGATCCGAACGGCAATTTTACGGTAAGGTTGCGCGGCTTGTCCACGTTGGGGGAAAACACACAGCCTCTTATCATTATTGACGGAGTGATCGGAGCTGACCTGAACAGTGTTGATCCGAATGATATTGCTTCGATCGATGTGTTGAAGGACGGTGGTGCTGCTGCCATTTACGGAACAAGAGGTTCGTCGGGTGTTATCCTGATTACTACGAAAACCGGGAAGAAAGGGAAGGCCAGGCTGGAATACAATGGTACCTTCACTGTTGAGAATAAGGACAGGTCCTTGTCTGTTATGGACAAAGATGAATACCTTGCAAACGGTGGAACAGACCTCGGCGGGAATACGAACTGGATGGATGCGATAACCAGAACCGCCTCGACACAATCCCACAATGTTTCACTGTCCGGTGGATCCGATCAGACGACATACATGGCTTCACTGAATTACAGAGATGCAGAGGGCGTACTGCTGAACACCGGTTTCAATCAGCTTAACGGACGGTTAAACCTGACTCAGAAAATGCTAAACGACAAACTGGTCGTTAATCTCAATCTGGCACAGACCTCAAGAAAATCGAAATTAGGCTATCAGGATGCATTCAGATATGCTATGATGATGCCGCCTTCAGCCCCAATTTACAGTGATAGTTCGTATTATGATAAATACGGCGGTTATTTCCAAAGTGAAGTTTCGGATTTGTATAATCCGTATGCGATTGTTAAGCAAAACGTCAATGATGAGATTAAGTCTCGTCTGATGTACAACATCCAGGCCGATTATCAGATACTGGACGGGCTGAAAGCTTCCGTTCGCTATTCTCACAACAACGATAACACCACTGTGGGCAGCTACAAAAGCAAATACAGCTATTATGGTGATGGGGTGAACAGAAACGGACTGGCTTCAAAGAGTGCCAGTACAAATGAAAATGATTTGTTCGAACTGACTGGAAATTATACCAAGACGGTCGATAAATTCAATATGTCTCTTTTGGCCGGCTATTCTTACCAGAAATTTACATCCGAATTTTTTAAGACCGAAGGCGGTGATTTTTTAAGCGATGCATTCACGTACAACAATCTTTCGGCTTCTGGTGATTATAAAAATGGGAAAGCGTCGGCTGAAAGTTCCAAAGAAAGCAACAAGCTGATTGCCTTTTTCGGAAGGGCCAATTTTAATTATGCCAATATTATTTTCCTTACGGCTTCATTGAGACGTGAAGGATCAAGCCGTTTCGGTTCAGGAAATAAATGGGGCTATTTCCCGGGCATCAGCACCGGTGTTGATTTAAATCAATT
>JAUZOU010000065.1 GCA_030706285.1 Bacteroidota bacterium | reverse complement strand
TCCAGGTATAGACGATATGAACCATTCCGTCAGCCGATTGAATCACTGAAGGATACGAATACTGACCGATGGGGGAATTTTCCAGGACCAGCGAGGCATACCAGTTTCTACCATCCATGGATATAGCCACGTTCAATGGTGACCTGGCGCCTTTGGTTTGGTCTTCCGGTGGGCTTACATGGTTGTACACCAACAATTGGCGCCCGTCTTTCAAGGTCACGGCATCGGTTCCCGAATTGTTATTCGGCAACCCGCTCGCCTGAAAGGGAGACCAAGTCTGTCCGTTATCTTTCGACCAGGATTCAGCCAACACCCTGTTTTTAGACCGGCAAAGTATCTCAAAAGACATGTCAGGATAGGTCAATATGGATGGCTGAATTGTGCTCCAAGTCTTGCCATCATTAATGGGACCTATTTTTGTCCAGGTCCTGCCATTGTCCGGTGTGACATCGAAGTGTACTTTCCAGCCGTTTCCTTCTGTACTGGAAGGACAGAACAACTGGTTGCCTATCAGCACCGGTTTATTTTTGATCGGGCCAAGTACCCCATCGGGCAAGGCGATCGGCTTACTCCAGGTTGCACCATCATCGGAAGAGGTTTTCATCCATCCTTTCCATCCTGCCACATTCGGCCCAATTTTGTAAAACAGCAGCAAATCACCTCCTGGTACTTGATATAGCACTGGATTCCAGCAAGCATAACTCAATGAATCATTCACCACACCATCGGCTACTTTCTCCGGTATTGTCCATTTACCCTGCTGCAAGCGACTCGTATAAATACAGACATCCTTGTAACGTTCTTTCATGCCGCCAAACCAAGCCACCACCAACCCATGGGGCGTTTCAGCAATAGTTGAGGCATGACATTCAGGAAATGGCGCCTGTTCAAATATGAATTCGTCGACGAGGATACCCTTCTTCCAGGTTGTTCGACTTGCCTGTGCCCAGCCGGTTATCAGGCAGATAATCACATATATCAGTGATATTCGTCTTTTCCACATGTCGTTATTGGTGTACTTTCTCTATTTTACAAATCTAACAAAAAAGACGCTTATCCGGTGAAAATCAACGGATGAATCCATCCTGAAATTCATCTAATACTAATTTTTTGTTTAAGAACAGATGCAACGCCGCATGTCGAATGATCATCTGCTTTGACGTTTGGTATAAACAGGCTCGTTTCATCTTGATTTGACAAAAAGACAACATTCTGTGCTGTCCTGTACTATACTGCCAAAATTAGTTGTTTTGGCAGTTGAAAAAAAGACATCAGCATGTGTTTTATAACATATATGCTCCTTTCTTTGGAAGATGGATCAACATGATTTACGGATAAGGCAAACAGCATTCAGGCCATTCTTTTCAATCAAAACAAGACGGCCGGTCCTGATTGAACCGGTCGTTTTTCTGTCATTACCGATGACCTGTTTTGAAGTGATAAGTGCCGGAACCGATTCGGAAAACGGATCGGTTGTTTTCCACACGTAAAAATTTTACCCCTTCTGCATCAGTTGCCGGTACATTTCCTTCATAAACAGCGTCCTTAGGTGCCGGAATGTAGACTTCAGCTTCCGTATTGGCCGGAATGGTCATGTCCCAAACCAATGCGTCATCGGTCTTTGACCATTTGCTGGAAATTGTTCCGTACATGGAATGATAGCTGGCATTCACGAACGATAAATTGTCCGGAAAATCAGGTTTCATCAGGATGCGTTTGAACCCGACGGCGTCAGGTGCACAGTTAATGCCTGCCAGATTTTCGTAATACCAGCTGATTAAATCACCGAGCAACATGACATGGTTCTGTGAATTCATCTTAGGATCGGCAGTATCGCCATTCCATAATTCCCAGGTCGTCGTGGCGCCCTTGCTCAACATATAGCCCCAGCTCGGATACGTCGTATTGGTGGCAATCCGGAATGCCAAATCAGGGCGACCATAAGCACTCAGCGTATGCATCAGCCAGGACGTTCCTATGATACCGGAGGCAATGTGTCCCTGATTGGGGCCTTCGATAACCCGGCAAATCTGGTTGAAGACAGCAGGCCTATCAGCAACGGGCACCATGCCAAAAGCCAGCGGCAGAATATTGGACGTTACGGTATTATTGCCGTAAAAATGGGTATCAGGGTGATAGAACTTTTTCTGGAAAGCCACATTCAGATGCCTGGCAAGGACAGCAAACGCGTGCTTGTCTTGCGGTTGATCCAGTACCTCCGCAAATGCTTGCATGACAGTCAGCAACTTGTAGTAATAAGCCGTGGCGATCAACTGTCCGTCGGTCAGGCGGGCCGGATCTTTGGCATGGATCAGTTCGGGCGATTCGGGAGGCATACACCAATCACCATAACTGTCTTTGGTCATGATACCATCTTTCAGATACCTCGTCTCCATATAATGCATCCATTTTTTCATGGATGGATAGTGCTTCCGGAGGGTACAGACATCGCCGTATTGCCTGTACAGCATTTCAGCAACCAGAAAATAGGTGGCCGGCCAGGTGACATTATCCGTGTAATAGTTGTAGTACGCCGGAGAAATATCCGAAATCTGGCCTTCCTGGCTCATCGCTTCCTGAATATCGTCCAGCCATTTGGCATAAAGCCGCTGGTTGTCGAACAGGAAACTTTCGCCCCAGCAACCGGACGAACGGTCTCCAAGCCAGGGCTGTCGCTCATCACGCTGAGGACAATCCACCGGCATGCCTTTGTAATTATCGAGAATGCTCCACCAGGCATTCTTAAAAATGCCGTTTAACGTGGCATCCGACGACACAAACGTTCCGGTAGACGGCATGGCGTCACTGATCACCTGACCGTCGAAATCAGCCTCATTGGGTACACCAGGCCAACCTGCCACTTCGACATACCGGAATCCATGGTAAACGAAACTGGGAGACCAGGTTTCCACGCCTGTCCCTTTCAACGTGTAACGATCGGTCGCTTTCGCTTCCCGCAGGTTGTCCAGATACAGACTGCCATCCGGTTTCAGGCTTTCAGCAAAACGGAAGGTCACTTTATGCCCCCTCGGCCCTTTCACCCGGATGTTCAGCCGCCCGGCCATGTTCTGTCCCATATCCAGAATATAGTTTCCGGAAGACAGTTTGGTGACCGAAACTGGTTTGATGTACATAATGATCCCCATATCCTCATTGGCCTGGGCACGCCTGCGGGCTTCCGTCAACGTCAGATCGCCACTGGGTGTTTTCGGCTCATTTTTCTGAGGCATTTTATCCGCAAAATAGCGACGATTGGCTCCAGGATCCGTCGTCAGATCGACCGGCAGCCAAGATGAATCATTATAACCCGGCTTATTCCATTCCGTCAGTTCTTTCGTGGCATCGTATTCCTCGCCATCCCATTCATTGTTACAACGGATCGGCCCGTCAGCAGTCACCTTCCAGGTCGAGTCGCTGACAATATACCGGACACGTCCGTCAGCCATGGTCAGCTCAAGCTGGAACAACAACTTCGGATAGCCATATGTATGAATTTTCCAGGGTTTAAACCGTTGTCGCATGTTGAAGAAGCGGCCGTTGCCAAGGACAACGCCAATGGCATTCTGACCTCGAGTCAAAAAAGAGGTCAAATCAAACGTGGTGTATTTTACATCCTGTGTGTAATCGGTCGGTGCGGGTGACAAAACCTGATAGCCTACTTTTAGACCGTTGACGTACAGTTCATACAATCCAAGACCAATGATGTGGAGCCTGGCTGAAGTAACGCTGCCGTCTATCGTGAATGTCTTTCTGAAATAACGGGCAGACAACCGTGAAAACTTATCCGTCACATCCCATTTAAACGAGCGGTCCAACCCGATCCACCTGGCTTTCCAGTCTACCCTATTCAGAAGCCCCATCTGCCATTGGGCCGTATGGCTCCAGGCACTTTCGTGATTACCGCACCAGACTTTCACTTTCCAAAAACAGCATTGGTCGCTTTTCAGAGGGGTTCCATCATAAGGTACCTGTATGGATTGACCGGCGTGTATTTTGCCGGAATCCCACAGATCACCCTCATCCGCATTCAGTTTGGCTGGGGTGGAAGCGACCAGTATGCGGTAATCGGTTTGAACAATATTCCGTTCGGAGGTATTGATTTCCCAACTAAAACGAGGATGTGAGACATCAAGTGCCAACGGATCAACAAGTGTCTCGATCCGGAGGTTGCTAACGAAAACGACGCCATCTTCCTTGCTGGATGAGCAGGCTGAACACGTCAGCAGAAAACTGATAGTAAGTAAGGATGTTCTGAATCGCATATAAGCAGTTAATTGTTCGTTGCCAATGAGGTTTGGTTTGTCTGAAGATAATGCTTGGTTGCATCAATGGCTATCAGCACTTTGTCATTGCCTTCCCTGTTGCCTCCTTCAGGTACATAAGAGCAAATGCCACTTTTGACGGTTTCCACAAAGGTGAGGCGCCCGTCTGCCGGATTAAACCACCAGATATTTTTAGTCGCTCCCGAAATCTTTGTCAAATCAGCGTTAATGGTTTTTCCGGTATAGGTATACACCAGCAAATAGTCGTTACCGCATGTGGCGACAAGCCGGTCATGTTTCTCACCGGCCTCTCCAGCAATGACGTGCTGATCCGGTTTGCCTTCGGTAAACGGCAACGCTGTCATCAGATCCTTCAGATAGTGCATCTGCCGGCGTCCCGGATCTTCCAGCGCCTCATACCAGTACTTTTTGGCGCCATAGGAAGGAGTCACGCCAGGCGTCAACATCTGCATGATGGAATTATGGCCGTATGTATGGCCAAACGATCCGGCAAACACAGACCAATAGGCATACCGTCGAACATCCTGGGCTTGCCAGTATGGTTGGGTCGTATCATGCAGGCCCTGTGGAATCTGCTCATAACTGGGTTCGCCATCCAGCACCGGTTTTTCCGGTTTGAGGCTGTACGCTTTTTCCACAAACCGCCAGTTGTCTTCTTCGGTATTTGCCTGGATGGTATAGTCGCCGTCACCGTTTTGTTGGCCATAGCGGCGATGTCCGGACTGGAACATGTTGACATCGAGCCAGTCTTCGTTGTTGAACCAGTAGTAAGAGGCCGTCCGGCCAAACGGATGGAACGTCATCAAATGATTCCGGTCTATGGAATGTATGGTCCTGGCTAGGGCTTCCCACACTTCCTGTTTGTTATCTCCTTTGATATCGCCGCCGATGATCCAGATGATATTTGGTTTATCTTTATAACGGTTTGCCAGAAACGTACCGTAGGCAACGGCATCCTGTTCCGTCATTTTTCCGGCTTTAACCGGTCCACCCCACACACACACGACACCGATGTAAATACCTTTTTTGGCAGCCGATTCCACCATATAATCCACATGATCCCAATATCCGTATTCTCCAGGAACATCTATCCGACTAAAATCGAAGCCGTGAGGCAAGGCCGATTTCCCGTAACAATTGTAAAAAGGTATGTTATGTAAGACAGATACCTGAACGACGTTAAATCCATTCTGATAACAGGAATTGAAATAACAATCCATATTGTCCCTGGTCAGTCTCGAAGACAGCAGCCAACCGGTATCGCCCAACCAGAAAAAAGGTTTGCCGTTTTCATGCACCAGGAAGTGGTGATTGTCGCTAATCTTCAACTTACCGTTTTTCCATGGGATATTGATTGGTTGATCTTGTGCCAGGGCAGCCAGTGTGAACAGCAACGCGAACGCCGTTGCGAATTGTTTCTTTATCATTTTATCTGAATCTATAGATTAGGAAGCGGCTGTAAACACATAGGTCATGCCTTCTTCTGTCGATACATCATATAAAAACGCCGGTGGAAGCACGACCGGTTTCAGACTGGCTTTGCCCGAGATAATGGGTTTGGGTGTCTCAGGCAACTGATAGAAAGGATTCTTGTTGACACCTTTAGCCGGTTTAAGTCCTTTACCTTTAAGCACTACGCCACTTCTCAAACGGCAAACCCCACCAAGTGCCGAATGAACCGTCAACGTCGTCAGTTTGCCGTCTTTCCAGCTGAAAGACAGCTCAAAACCGCCTCTGGCTTTAAGCCCTTTCACCGAGCCCTGTTTCCAAGCAGAAGGTAAGGCCGGCAAGACATAGATAAACCCGTCATGGCTCTGCAACAACAATTCGGCGATTCCGGCCGCACAGCCGAAATTCCCGTCAATCTGAAATGGTGGATGTGCATCAAACAAGTTGGAATAGGTGCCACCCTTTTTGGGTTCATCACCAACCAGATTCAGTTGGTCTTTCAATAAATTATAGGCATGGTTCCCATCCAGCAGGCGCGCCCAAAGATTGATCTTCCAGGCCATCGACCAGCCTGTGGATGGATCCCCCCGGTAAATCAGCGACGTACGGGCGGCATCGAACAATTCCGGTGTTCTGAAAGGTGAAATCTGAGAGGACGGATACAGTCCGAATAAATGGGAAACATGCCGGTGCAGGTCCTTGGGATCGTCCCAATCGTCCATCCATTCCTGCAGCTGGCTGTACTGGCCGATCTGCATGGGAGGCATCTGAACCAATTTGACACGCAAGGTATCAGCGAAGGCTTTCTCAGGCGTTTTCAGCCCTTTCAACCCAGGATGGAGCAAGTCTGTGGCACGGATAACATGGCTGAAAAGATCGAAGACCAGCTGATTGTCCATGGTGCAGCCAGCCACTGTCGATGCCAGGCCACCGTTGGCAGCCGGATTGTGCTCCGGTGAAAGGCTAGGACAAACGACCAGCCACCCATGTTTGGGCTCAGGAACCAGAAAATCGACAAAGAAACGGGCAGCGTCCTGCATGATCGGGAAACTGGCGGCCAGAAAGGCCTTATCTCCGGTGTACAGGTAGTGCTCCCACAAATGGTTACAGAGCCAGGCTCCCCCCATGGGCCACATGCCCGATTGAGCTTTGTCTATACCACCGGTTACCCGCCAGATGTCGGTATTGTGATGGAGCACCCAGCCTCTGGCCCCGTACATGATGCGGGCAGAAGCCGCGCCGGTCTCCGATACGTCCCTAATCAGGTTGAACAATGGCTCGCTGAGTTCGGTCAGATTGCACGCTTCTGCCGGCCAGTAATTCATTTCCGTATTGATGTTCACGGTATATTTGCTGTCCCAGGGAGGCAAAAGTTGTTCATTCCAGAGGCCCTGAAGCGTAGCAGGCTGGCCACCTGGCTGTGAGCAGGAAATAAGCAGGTATCGGCCAAACTGGAAAAACAACGCCGCCATTGAAGGATCGAATTTGGTCGAAAATTCCTTCACCCGTTGGTCTGTCGGTTTGTCGGCCTGGCTTGTTCGTCCCAGATCAAGGCTGACCCGGTTGAAATAATGTTGGTAAAAAGCCGTATGTGCCGTCTTGGTTTGCTCATAGTCTTTGCCGTAGGCATGATCCAGTATCCTTGAACATTTGCCCACTTCATCCGTGGTTAGTTCTTTGTAATTGGTAAAATTGGTTGCCATGGAAACATAGATAATGGCTTCATCTGCATTTCTGATGGTGTAAATGCCATCCTGCAACAAACAGCGGCCTCCCACAACCAACGGTTTCACTTCGGTAATGAAACGGACCTTGCCACTTTGACCTTCATGCGTTTCTGTCGTTCCTGACAACACAAGGTTGTCGTTGCCTTCGGTAATCCGGTATTTCTGATGTGGCGTCGTGATGTGCAGGTTACAGGTAATGCAACCTTTTTTGCTGGCTGTCAGCCGGATCATCAAAACAGAATCTGTAAAAGACGTGAAATATTCCCGGTTGTACGTCACTCCACCGACGGTATAATGCATGGAGGCAACGGCGGTGTTCAGATTCAGTTCGCGGCGATAGTTTTTATAACCGCTGTGATCCGGGAAACTGATGTACAAATCCCCCATGGTCTGGTAGGGCATTCCGGCATTCGTATTTGACATGATTTTCTGGGTGGCCAGGTTCATGGCATCCAGATTCTTCCCCTCAAAAACAAGCCGGCGGACTTCAGGCAACGCCTGGAGCGCTTCCGGATTCGAATTGTTGTTGGGAGAGCCAGCCCAGACGGTGGTTTCATTGAGCTGAATCCTGTCCACCGACGGTCCCGCAAATAGCATCGCTCCGATCCGTCCATTTCCGATCGGCAAGGCGGCGTTCCAATCAACAGCCGGTTTGAGGTACCACAAGGTCAGGTCATCTTTTGCTTCAGCCATCAAACTGGCAAGACAGAATACGGGAACGATCCATTTTTTATAAAACATGATTCAATGTTATTTCTTTGCTTCCTGCAAACGGTTTTTTAGCGTTTCAAGGTCACGGACGGCATTGACCGGGAAATGGTCACCTTTAGGGCCAAACACGTACATGGCGGTCTGTGGTTCGATGGTTACCTGACTTTCATCAAATGTTCCGTCGCTTTTCAAGACTGACTTCGTGTTCAATCCCAAGTATTTAGCTAAAAAAGCATACACCGCCTGCCGTTTGGACGGGCCATAATCATGGCCTTCCAAAGGAAGATGGACATTTTCGACCAAAGATGATTTTCCGTAAAATCCAAAAGTACGGCGAATGAACGGAAATTCCAACACAGGCACTTCACTGGTCCAATCTTTCCCGTCTGAAACGATGAGCAGCGGTCTTGGAGCGCACATGGCAGCAATTTCGGCATTGTTGGTACCGCCACCACTCAAATGAATGGGCAGTCCACTTTCACAGGGACAACCTCCGGCAAACCAGGATGATGTCATCACGACAGGTGCACTGTACTTAATGCGGTCATCAATAGCCGTGATCAGCATTGTCTGGCTTCCACCGCTCGAACCACCGGTAATGGCGACATTGGTCGAATCGGCCATTTTCAGACTGGTCAGGTAATCGATCCAGCGAATGGCATTCAACGTTTGAATGGTATGAGCGATACTTTGGCGGTGCCATTCATACTTGAACTGCAGCTGAGATTCACCCCACGCAAACAAACTGTAACTGACAGCAATAGCGCCCATTTTGGCCATAATGGCACAGCGGATTTGCATGTCTGGACGATAATGTTCATCGGCGAAATGACCGGTCGGATTAATGACAATGGGACAATGAGTGCCTTTGAGCGGTTTATAGACACAGCCGAAGGTATAGACGCCCGGCAAAATTTCAAGTGCCACATTTTCAACCGAATAGTCTTTATAATGACGTCTATTGGTGATGATGGGTTTGCTCCCTGTCGGTTTGGGCATCGGATTCAAGCCGACGGCATCGATCAATTCAGCTTTCAATTGCTTTTTACGGGTCTCCCAGGATGAACGGTCCGTATAAAGTGTGCTTAGATAAGCCAGGTAGTGCTTCCCATAATCCGGCGTACGTCTGGGATATTCGAAATCCTTGATCTTGTACACGCCTTCAAATTCTTTGGCAAACTTCAGATCGAAAGGAGCCAGCACATTGGTCAGGCTTTGCTCGACACTCCAGGGCTCAATGCGCCAGTCGGCAAAGCGAAGCATTTTGCCCTTTACCAGTTCGTCCGGTACCTTGAGCCTGACATGAAAGCGGGAAGCGATGTCATTGAGCACCTCCTTCAACGGTCGTTGAAACGAACTGTCGGCATTCTGATATGGGGCTGCCATCGCATTGGTTACCGGTATCTGAGCCGGAAGAGCACCCAGCCAACAACTGCAGATCAGCCACAACGAAATAAAGCGTTTCATTTGTTTATCATTTTATTTTTTCGTTCAAGGCCATAGGCACTCTGCATGCCGATTTTTTGCTCATTCTGAACAAAAGCATTGTATAAACAGGCTCGTTCCATAAATCCTATTTAATAAATTTCAGGTTGACCTTTTTCCCGCTTGTTGTTTGCAAAGCCAGCATGTACACGCCCTTTGACAACTGACCAACATTCACGGTAGTGAGGTCTGTGCCGCGAGACTGACCCAGGCGTTTGCCCGATACATCAAAAACGGAGTAGGTTGAGACCGCCTCCGGACAGCAAATGATCAGATTTTCCGAGTCGGGTGCCATGTAGAGGCCTGTTCCCTGCGTACCGGCCAAATCCAGGGCGACAAACGGTATCGATTCTCCGCACAGGCTGTTCAGATAAACTTCGAGTGCTGTATAGCCACTTTCCGTCATCGTATTTCTGTCTTCTGCGTTGTTCGGATCCAGACCATGAGCTGATTCCCAGGTATCGTCCATCCCATCGTGATCGTTGTCGGTCACCGTATTGTAGGTCGTGTAGGCCGGATAACCACCAACTGCCAGAGGATTATCGATCATACCTTTTGTAACATGATAATAGGGATTGGTAGAATACGTTGTCCCGTCAGAATTCAGGTATTTCTCCGTGGTTCCTTTTCCGGTCGCCGTGCCTGTCCGCACTTCATTGACGATGCGCCGGTCGACGGTATCTCTTGGAAAAGCCCCGGCTTTGGCCAATACGCTGTTATAGGCATCAGCAGCCGATTCTGTCGTAACCGGATACGGCACTTGAAACGGCGTACCGGAAATCATGGAACTTTGTACGGATGAAGGATAGGCACTCACATCGACGCCCAACGAATTGTTTGCCGTAATATCCTGATTGGCTGATCCTTCCATCACATTGCCACTTAAGTGCCAATAGGCAACTTTTGCCGTTCCCTGAGTCGATAGATAGGATGACTGGACAAAATAAGAATCCTCTGAGCCAGGTCTGGCGGGACCAGGTTTGTAATAATTGTTGACCAGGTTTGCCCGATGCGCTTTATTGGTAATATCTCCGCCATA
>JAUZOU010000064.1 GCA_030706285.1 Bacteroidota bacterium | reverse complement strand
ATAGTCGAAATAAATTTCGCCTCTGCACTCGCTGCTTAAAACGTTTATTCTTAAAACAGCCGTTTTGCGCGACTCGGCATAGTCGAAATAAATTTCGCCTCTGCACTCGCTGCTTAAAACGTTCGACTTTTTTTGTTACTTTGTACTCGAATTCCTGTACCGGACAAACGGGCAGGGATATAACCTGAAACTTGTGTATGACATTTGAAGAACTTGATTTAGAAGAAGAAGTCCTGGATGGACTGTGGGCCATGAATTTCCATGATTGTACCCCGGTCCAGGAGCAATCAATACCTATTTTACTGGAAGGCAAAGACCTGATCGCTTGCGCCCAGACTGGGACTGGCAAGACTGCCGCCTACCTCCTTCCCATTCTTAACAACCTGGTAAAATCCGAACATCCTGAAGATGCGATCAATGCCATCGTTATGGTGCCAACCCGCGAACTGGCTCAACAGATCGATCAGCAGATAGCCGGATTCGGATATTATCTGCCTGTTTCTTCCGTTGCCGTATACGGAGGGAGCGACGGCATTGTGTGGGAACAACAAAAAAAAGGCCTGCAGGCCGGCGTAGACATTGTCATCGCGACACCTGGAAGGTTGCTTTCTTATTTGAAGCTAGGGCTGATCGATCTCTCACAAGTACAATATTTCATATTGGACGAAGCTGACCGGATGCTCGATATGGGCTTTTTCGATGACATCATGCAAGTGGTCAATGAGCTGCCGAAGCGACGGCAGACCATGCTATTTTCCGCCACTATGCCTGGCAAAATCAGGGAACTGGCCAAAACCATTATGATTGCACCTGCAGAAATCAGGCTGGCCGTTTCAAAACCAAATGAAAACATCATCCAATCAGCTTATATCTGTTACGAACGTCAAAAGGCGTATCTTGTCAAAAGCCTTTTTACAGAAACGCTGCCAGACAAGGTTCTGATCTTTGCCTCTTCAAAAATCAAGGTCAGGGAAGTAACCAGGACCCTGCGTTCCATGAAACTTCCGGTTGCTGAAATGCATTCAGACCTTGATCAGTCAGAACGGGACCGTACTATGCAGGATTTCCGGTCTGGCAAGACGAACATTCTGGTTGCCACCGATATCGTGTCGCGTGGTATCGACATCGAAGACATCAGTGTGGTCATCAACTACGATGTGCCTCATGACGCCGAAGATTATGTGCATCGCATCGGTCGTACGGCACGGGCCAGTGCAGAGGGATTGTCCATCACCTTTGTCTCTGAAGACGAACAGGACTATTTTGAACGCATTGAAAAATTTCTTGGGAAATCCATGTACCGTCTTCAATTGCCCCAAGAAGTAGGTGAAGGACCAGAATGGGCCCCATCCAAACATCATGGAGGCGGATTCGGAAACAAAGGCAGAGGCCGTAACCCACATAAAAAAAGGAATAGCTGAGTTATCTTCAACAGCCTGTGATTCAATTAGAAAAATAATTGATTACCCCTGTCGAGTTTAACAAACAAAAAAGTTTTGAAGAATTTCGGATCTTTGAATCAAAGTTGATGTATTTTTGAAAAAAACAGACAGCTATGGCACAAGAAAGAACCATCGTCTTCATGGAATTTCATGATTTAGGTGAAGCAGCCATCGTAAAGGGTGCTCTTGACTCAAACAATATTCCCTGTTTCCTGAGCAACCAGAACAGCCCATATCCTGGATTACCCGATTCGTTGGGCAGTGTCCGTCTGCACATTTTTGAAAAGGACAGAAAAAAGGCCGAGGAACTGATGGATCTCATTCAGTATACCGCGGCCGATGATGATGAAGAAGAAAGGATTGACTACCTGAACGACGACGCCCTCGAAATGGATGACTGACGAATCCGGTCAAATCGCATACAATCTCTCTCGTTGTTCTTTGACTAATGGATCCAGCAAATAGCTTTCATAGTCCGTCATCTTGTCGATGATGCCATTCGGCGTCAGTTCGATGATACGGTTGCAAACCGTCTGGATGAACTCGCGGTCCTGTGAAGCCATCAAAACATTGCCTTTAAAGACAGTCAGGGTATTGTTGAACGCCTGGATCGATTCCAGGTCAAGGTGGTTGGCCGGAGAATCCAATATCAGGACATTAGCATTTTTCAACATCATCCGGGAAATCATGCAACGCATTTTCTCGCCTCCGGACAAGACCGAAGCCTTTTTATAAATTTCTTCACCGGAAAAGAGCATTTTACCAAGATAACCACGGATGTAAAAATCACTCGTATCGTCAGAAAACTGGCCCAACCAGTCAACCAGATTTAAATCAGTATTGAAAAAAACGCTGTTGTCAACTGGCAAATAAGCGGTGGTAATGGTAATGCCCCAGTTATACGTCCCTTCATCCGCATGTTTTGCTCCGTTCAGGATTTCAAACAAGGCCGTCATGGCTCTGGAATCGTGAGAAAGGAAACAGATCTTATCTCCTTTCTCAACATTGAAATTCACATCCCTGAACAAGACATCACCTTCCACACTGGCTCTCAGTCCATGCACTTCCAGAATGGAATTGCCCGGTTCACGATCGGGGGTGAAAATAATCCCCGGATAACGGCGTGATGAAGGCTGGATATCTTCGACATTCAGTTTGTCCAGCATCTTGCGGCGACTGGTTGCCTGACGGGACTTGGCCACATTGGCCGAAAAACGGCGGATAAACTCTTCCAGTTCCTTGCGTTTTTCCTCTGTCTTCTTGTTTTGCATCTGTTGCTGGCGAAGAGCCAGCTGGCTGGACTCATACCAGAAACTATAGTTACCGGCAAACTGCTGAATCCTGTTAAAGTCTATATCGATGGTATAGGTGGAAACCGAATCAAGGAAGCGACGGTCATGAGAAACAACCAGAACGGTATTTTCATAGTTGGCCAGATAGTTTTCCAGCCACATGACCGTTTCAACGTCCAGGTCATTGGTCGGCTCATCAAGCAACAGATTGTCAGGATTGCCAAACAAGGCACGCGCCAGCAACACCTGTACTTTTTCTTTGTTGCTGAGGTCAGCCATTTTCATATAATGCTGGGCTTCTTTAATACCCAATCCACTTAAAAGAGCTGCGGCATTGCTTTCGGCGTTCCAGCCATCCAGCTCGGCAAACTGATCTTCAAGTTCTGAGGCACGCAAGCCATCGGCATCTGAAAAGTCTTCTTTCTGATAGATGGCTTCTTTTTCTTCCTTGATGGCCCAGAGGGTATCGTGCCCCATTAAAACGGTATCCATCACGGTAAAGGCATCAAATTCGAAGTGGTTTTGCTTCAATACGGACAATCGCTCGCCAGGCCCAAATGAAATGGTGCCGCTGACTGCTTCGATGTCTCCGCTTAACACCCGGAGCAACGTGGACTTCCCAGCACCGTTGGCGCCGATGATGCCATAACAGTTTCCCTGAGTGAATTTGAGATTGACATCCTGAAACAGGACTCGTTTGCCGAACTGAACTTTTAAATTGTTAACTGTAATCATTTTTTACCTATTGTTCTAATGGCCTTTCACAAAGCCAGCTTGTTTGTACTACCTCTTTTCTCAAAGAGCATGCAAAGTTAGTTTTTTTTAGGACGTGAACAAAACGCCCAGGCTTTTTCCTCCGATAAAAGAGCTGGCAAGATCCTAACTAATAAGGCCATAGGCTTCCGGTTCCGTTCAAACCAATGGTAGCTGTTGAGTCAGGTGATCAGATAATAAAAGGTAAAGTCCCAGAACAAGCGCTAAGCCCTGATTCCATCCTAAAGGAGAGAACTCAGCCCGTAGAAATAAGAAAGCCCTGCCAAACTGGTTGACGGGGCTTTCTTTACAAATTGCTTATGGGTCTTATTCTTCTGTTTTCTGTGAATTGTCACCGCGGTCACGGTATGGGCGATCACCATGGTCACGATTCGGACGATCTCCACGATCACGGTTCGGACGGTCTCTGTGCTCGCGTTCAGGACGTTCTACATAGCCTTCCGGTTTGGGCAACAAAGCCTTGCGGGATAGTTTATACTTACCTGTTTTCGGGTCAATATCAAGCAACTTCACGTCAATTTCGTCACCTTCTTTCAAGCCTGCTTCTTCAACCGTTTCAAGACGTTTCCAGTCTATTTCGGAAATATGTAGCAGACCATCTTTGCCAGGCATGAATTCGACAAAAGCGCCATAAGGCATGACGGAACGAATCTTTCCGTGGTAGGTTTCTCCTGGTTCAGGAATAGCTACAATGCTGCGGATTTTATTCATGGCTGCATCAATGACGGCTTTGTTGTTGGCGGAGACTTCTACGCGGCCCTGTCCTTCCAGCTCTTCGATGGTAACAACCGCTCCGGTTTCTTCCTGTATGCCTTGGATGATCTTTCCGCCAGGGCCGATGACAGCACCGATGAATTCTTTAGGAATCCAGAGCACTTCAATACGTGGAGCATTCGGTTTCAAATCAGGACGTGGAGCAGCCAACGTATCGGTGATCTTCCCAAGAATGTGCATACGACCGGCATGAGCCTGCATCAGAGCTTCTTCCATGATTTCAAAGCTCAAACCGTCACATTTAATATCCATCTGAGTAGCCGTGATACCATCTTTGGTTCCTGTCACCTTAAAGTCCATGTCACCCAGATGATCTTCATCACCCAGAATATCTGAAAGAATAGCATATTTACCTGACTTGACATCAGAAATCAAACCCATGGCAATACCTGAAACCGGTTTCTTGATGGGCACACCGGCATCCATCAGCGCCAGGGTTCCGGCACAAACCGTCGCCATGGAAGAAGAGCCGTTCGATTCCAGAATATCTGAAACGACACGGACTACATAGGGATAATCATCAGGCAGCATGTTCTTGAGAGCGCGGTGAGCCAGGTTCCCATGGCCGACTTCACGACGGCCAACACCACGGCTGACTTTTGCCTCTCCGGTACAGAAAGGCGGAAAGTTGTAATGGAGGAGGAAGCGCTGTTTGCTTTGATCCAGCACATCATCGATCATTTTTTCATCCATTTTGGTACCCAATGTAACGGAAGAAAGAGACTGTGTTTCGCCGCGAGTAAAAATGGCAGATCCGTGGCAGCCAGGCAGATAATCCGTCTCGCACCAGATCGGGCGTATCTCCGTTGTTTTACGACCATCGAGGCGTCTACCCTCATCGAGGATGCAACGGCGCATGGCTTCCTTTTCAACATCATGGTAGTATCGTTCTACCAATGGTTTCTTTTCCGGAAGAGCATCCGGATCAATCGTATCGAGATAGTCACTGAGAATTCCATCGAACCCTTCCATGCGGGCATGTTTGTCGGTGTTGCTCGATGAAGCAATGACATACGCTTTATCATATGTCTTTTCCCAGACATCTTTTCTCAAGTCTTCGTCATTGACTTCATGGCAATAGGTCCGTTTGACGGTTTTGCCAACCTGCTCGGTCAGTTCCATCTGAGCTTTGCACTGAAGTTTGATGGCCTCATGGGCTACTTTCAAGGCTTCGATCACATCAGCTTCCTGCAATTCCTTCATTTCACCTTCCACCATCATAATATTTTCCATGGTGGCACCAACCATCAAATCCAGATCTGCACGTTCCAGATCCTGGAAGGTCGGGTTGACCTGATACTTCCCATCAATACGGGCGACACGGACTTCAGAAATCGGTCCGTTGAAAGGTATATCTGAAACAGCTATGGCAGCAGAAGCAGCCAGTCCGGCTAATGCATCGGGCATATCCTTACCGTCGGCAGAGAACAGAATGACATTGACAATGACATTGGCATGGTAATTATCCGGAAAGAGTGGACGTAGAACTCTGTCCACCATACGGGATACCAGAATTTCGGAGTCTCCTGCACGACCTTCGCGTTTGGTAAAACCACCAGGGAAACGGCCGAAAGCAGCGAATTTTTCTTTGTACTCTACCTGTAAGGGCATAAAATCTGTGCCGGGAGTGGCATCGATATCAGCACAAACAGTAGCGAGCAACATGGTATCGCCCATGCGCACCATGACAGATCCGTCTGCTTGTTTGGCTAATTTCCCGGTTTCAATCGTGATGGTCCTTCCATCACTCATTTCAATTGTTTTGACAATCGGGTTGATCATAAAAAGCGTCTTTTAAAATTGTCTATTTTTTTTCACTTAAAAATCGGGCAAATTTAGCAAAAATATTCCGACTCTCTGTTAGACCTTTCTAATTATATTGCCGATAATATCCTCACTATCATAGCCGGTATAATCATATTTGACACCAAAAAAGACTTTTTGCCGTCATTCATTTTGCAGAAATCATAAAAATCCTTAGGTTTGCTGTGCAAATTGGTTAAAACGATGCGAAAATTCATCTCATTCTCTATCATCACGATACTTGTTCTGACTGGCTGTACCAGAAAGTCAAGTTTTGTCGTTAAGGGTGAGATCGATCATGCTGAAGGAAAGGTTCTATATTTTGAACGTTTCGGCCTTAGTTCAACCAGCCTCCTTGATTCGGTCAAGCTGAACAAGGAAGGAACATTCAAGTTTAAAACGGAAGTGCTGCCTGTACCTGAATTTTACCGCCTTCGCATCGACAAGCGTTTTATTCATCTCGCCGTCGATTCGGCCCGCACCGTTACAATCAAGGCCGATGGCTCCAATTTTGGCAAATATTATACGGTAACCGGTTCCAAACCTTGCGAACTTATCCGTGATTTATCCGTTTGGCAAGGGATGACGCTACTGAAAACCGATTCCTTGAGAAACTTGTATAAGCAACAGAGAATCTCATCTGAGACCTATCAGAATGCACTGTTCCGGATTTTTAACGAACACCGGAACCGGGCAAAAGCAATTATTTTTGAAAATCCGATGTCTCCGGCCGCTTATTTTGCTTTGTTTCAACGTTTTTACAACTACCTGTTGTTCGATCCATACGATGTAAGTGACAACAAATGCTACGGAGCTGTTGCAACTTCCTGGAATACGTTTTTCCCGGATGCCCAACGAACCAAGAACCTGGTTACCCTGACCCTTCAGGGGATGAAGGAAATCAGGCAGACACGCAAAGCCAAAGACATCCAGATTGTAGAATCAACCTCATCTGACTTTTTTGACATCAGCCTGCCCGACCTGTACAATAAAAAAAGGAACCTTTCCTCCCTAAAGGGGAAAGTGGTACTGCTGGATTTTACAGCCTATCAGACGGACTTTTCCTCATCCAGAAATATGTATTTCAGGGAATTGTACGAAGAGTTTTCCAATCAGGATTTTGTCATTTATCAGGTATCGTTCGATACGGACGAACAATTTTGGAAAACCAGTGCCTCGAACCTTCCGTGGATTTGTGTGAGGGACGCCAGCAGCGCCCGATCCGAGTTACTGACCAAATACAACATCAGTCAACTTCCGACATTTTTCGTCCTGAACAAGGAGGGATTAATCGTAGCAAGAGACTCACAGATAAGCGATCTCTATAAGGAGATTCAGAAGCTGCTTTAAAAAAAATGTTATAAAACAGCAGCCCGGGTCTTGACATCGTCGCATTTAATTTATACATTTGCAGCAAGATAAATGAGAGTTCCGGTTCCGGCCGGAATTCTTTTTGTTTTTTAGTCCAACCTAATCATTGAAAAAAAAGGAGGAACATTACATGGCAGTTAGCTACATGACCGAAGACGGTTACAAAAAATTACAAAAAGAAATCGAGCACCTCGAACTGGTGGAACGCCCAAGAATTTCTCTGCAGATTGCGGATGCCCGCGATAAGGGTGACTTATCCGAAAATGCTGAATATGATGCGGCAAAAGAAGCTCAAGGCATGCTCGAAATGAAGATATCCCAGCTGAAAGAGTTGTTCCTGAGCGCCCGTATTCTGGACGAAAGCCGTATCAATACCGATACCGTACAGATACTGACAACAGTAACACTGCTGAACACCAAGACCAAGCAAGTTTTTGACTATACGATCGTGTCCGATTCCGAAGCCAACCTGAAAGAAAAGAAGATATCCGTCAGCACTCCGATTGCAAAAGGACTTCTTGGAAAACGGAAGGGGGACATCGTTGACATCCCGGTTCCTGCCGGTGTGATCACATTAAAGGTCCAAAACATTGAATTAGTTAAATAGATCATGGCAACCATATTCAGTAAAATTGTCGCCGGAGACATTCCGTGTTACAAAATTGCGGAAAACGATCGTTTCTTTGCTTTCCTTGATATCAATCCGTTATCAAAAGGACATACCCTGGTTATTCCCAAACAGGAGATCGATTATCTGTTTCATTTGTCCGATAAAGATTACTCAGACATTCACCTGTTTGCCAAGCAAATAGCTGCGGCCATTGAAAAAGCCATCCCCTGCAAGCGCATCGGCATGGCTGTGATTGGACTGGAAGTGCCTCATGCGCACATCCACCTCGTCCCAATCCAAAAAGAATCGGATATGTTTTTCTCAAACCCCAAGCTGAAACTGTCCAACGAGGAGATGGAGCAGATAGCTGCCTCCATACGCAACCAGCTAGCCTGATCATTTCACTGCTAAAAAACAAAGGCCGTTCAACAAGAGAAGTTTGAACGGCCTTTGTTTTATTGTCTGATCCACAGACACCTCTTGAAACAAGAGGCTATAGCGCATCATATGCCCGGTGGTGTTTCTATTATTTAGCTATGCGAAAACCAGCAGAGCCGGCAAAGTCTGACGGTAGATTACCAGCCCTGTAACTGACACTAAGTGTTGCCACATTCGTATCAGCCCAGCCTCCGCCTCTTCTTACCTTTTGTGTGATATCTTTAGCGGCAGCGGCCTCATCATCAAGACCTGCCGGATTCGTCTGAGCAGCCGAAGAATACGTCGAGTACCAATCTTCGCACCATTCCCACACATTCCCACTCATATCGTAAACACCGGCTTCATTGGCCAATTTACCGCCACCAACCTGAGCAGAATACTCAACAGGATCCGCCTCATACGTATTGGCATGATACCAGGCAACGTCTCCTGGAGCATTGCTTCCGCTGTATACATAACCTTTACTGTTCTTGCCTCCCCTGGCTGCATATTCCCATTCGGCTTCAGTCGGCAAATGGCCTCCAGCCCAACGGCAGTATTCATCAGCACCGTACCAGCTCACAAAGGTCACCGGGCGATTTTCATATCCTTTTTGCGGATACCAGCGAGTACTGTCCGTACTATAGTATAAACTTTTGGCATTGGTATGTATCAGGGTATAACTCGTCCCGTTATGTGTCATGCAAGTGCCGCCGCTGCCCACTTTCCGACTATTCAGGAATTGTGCAAACTGAGTCGTGGTGACTTCTTTTTCTCCGATGTTGAAACTCTTCAACGTCACTGTATGGACAGGCGTATTGTCATCATTGGCTGTTCCTTCGCTGGTGCCTCCCATTTGAAAGGTTCCGCCTTCAATAAAGACCAGATTCATGACAGGATTGGTTGGAATGAATGAATAGGTCGTTCCATAATAGGTTGTATCGCCAAGACTGGCATAGGCTCTGAAATGATACGTCGAATCTGGGCTCAGACCTGTCAGTTTAACCGTAAAATCAGTCAGGGAGCCATCAGAAGAAATGTGCCGGCTATTATACACTTTAGGATACGTAAGGGTCGTTGAGAAGCATACACCTGCATCCACCAGATTATCACCTGTAATGGCTACCGTGCAACGGATATCAGCCGAAGTCGCGGTTACATTCTCAACCTGGTACGTTTTGGCCGTTACTGAAACATCGTCTTTACAAGACTGAAAGGCTAGCCCGATAGTCAGAGCCATAGCGGCCATGAATTTCTGTTCAAGATTCGTTATATGCATATTCTTTTTGGATAGAGACAAATGAGATGGCTTTCGAAAAGGTGCACAAAGAAACATCTTTATCGGCAGATCAGGCTGTACCGCAAGCTGTATAGCCTCCGCCCAATTATGCGCAAATGTAGGAAAAACCACCTGCTTCTGCAATTTCGACGGCAATAATAAGCATTTTTAAACAAATGTCTTCAAAGGTCTCTGCCAAAGACAAAAAAAGAAAGGTAAAAAGAGATTAAAAAAGATTAGACTCAGGAACGCTCTAAATCTTGAATTTCTCCCCCAAGAAACGGAGCAGCCAATCTTCTGAGGTTAAGCCGGATCTACATCAAAGACAATCTGTACCGATTTAAAGTCAGGTTGTGCCTTCACCTGATCGCGAATATGGCACAAAATCTGCTTCGCCTCTGAGGCCGACGCACTAATCTCCAGTTTGAGCAGGAGAGACTGCAAATACATGTTTTTGATGCGGGAAACCGGAGGTTGGTCCGGTCCCAGCAACCGGTGGGCAAACACCTTCTCACCCAACGAAGCGAACAATAGCGCAGCCCGCCTTACAACAGTCGCATCAACGTGCTTGAATAATAATTGGATAATCCTTGTATATGGCGGATAATCAAACAGTTGTCTCAACGACATTTCCTCGTTGAAAAAGGCGGTGTAACCATTACTGATGACATGCTTTATGACAGGATTGTCCGGATGAGACGTCTGAATCACGACAACTCCCTTCCGGCCTGATCTCCCCGCTCGCCCGCTGACTTGGGCCATCAGCTGAAAGGCCCTTACCTGCGCTCTGAAAACCGGAAAGCCCATCATCTGATCGGCATTCAAAATACCGACCACCTTGACCCGACTGAAATCAAGACCTTTGGAGACCATTTGCGTACCGATCAACACGTCCATCCTCCCTTCTCCGAATTGTTGAAGGATCTGTTCAAAGGAATGCCTGCCTCTGGTCGTGTCCGTATCAAGTCTGGAGGT
>JAUZOU010000639.1 GCA_030706285.1 Bacteroidota bacterium | reverse complement strand
TGAGGGGGGAGTCGGCTGATGGATCTGTTGAGTCAGACATTGTTTACGGTGTGGGGTTACCCCTTAAGCCTGTTGGAATTTATTGGGGTATTGACCGGTCTGGCAGGCGTGTACCTGGCTTCAGATGAGAAGTCTGTCAATTTTTTGTTCGGATTGCTGAACAATGTGTGTTATTTCATTCTGTTTTTTAAGTTCCGGCTATATTCTGTCATGTTGCTGCAGCTCGTTTACTTCATTCTCAGTCTTTATGGGTATTATCACTGGAAACATCCGGGAAATGAAGAGTCAGGGCACAATATGGAACGGCGCATTGTCAGGCTTACCTGGAAAAACCGGTTGGTTTATCTGGAAGTTATTCTGCTGTCCGGATTGTGTTGGGGATGGGGCATCATTACCCTTCAAGGTAGATTTCCGCAGTATTTTGACCCGCCTGCTTATCCATGGCTTGATGCCGTATTAACCATGGGTAGTGTGGCCGGTCAGTGGCTGCTGTCACGGAAATATCTGGACAACTGGCCATTATGGATTATAATTGATTTGGTCTCCTGTATTCTATACGCGTATATGGGCATGATTTTTACGGCAGTCATGTATGGTGTGTTTACGCTGATTGCCGTTAAAGCGATGATTGACTGGAGCAAGACGTATAAAAGCTATCAGGTTTCACCTGTTTCTGTAGAGACGACTGAAAACGAAACAAGAGGATGAGGAAAGGAATGACAAAAAAAGATGATATTGAAGAACCGGTAAAAAAGAGCTGGAGAGTTACCGCTTTCCTATTGCTGTTGCTGGTTTTTTTGATCGTTTCCTGTCTGTTACTCATCGAATGGTATACAGATGGAACTCGTCAAATGAAACCGGAGGCTAGTTTACCCCGTTTTATTGTTAGTCTGGTTGCCATTATCACATTGATTGTTACGACATTGATCCTGTTAGTCAATATGTCCCGTAACGGCAAAAAACAGTCCGGGAGAAAATCCAAAGTCTTTCGACCTGTAAGGCCGGTAACCAGGAAGCGTCCATCTTCCAGAAGCCGGAGAAGATAATCAGAAGTATGAATCAAGAAAAAGAACATCTATATGTTGTTGGAAATCAAAAATCTGCATGCCTCTATTGAAGGTAAGGAAATCCTGAAAGGCATCAACCTGACGATCAATGAAGGTGAAATACATGCCATCATGGGTCCGAACGGATCAGGGAAAAGTACATTGTCGGCCATATTGACTGGAAATCCCGCATTCAAGGTTACAGACGGCGAAGTCTTGTTTAATGGAAAAAACCTGCTGGAAATGCCACCGGAAGTCCGTTCACGTGAAGGTATCTTTCTGAGTTTTCAGTATCCGGTCGAGATTCCTGGTGTCAGCATGACCAATTTTATGCGTGCGGCTGTCAATGAACATCGTAAGTACCGGAATGAAGAACCCCTTTCAGCGGCCAATTTCCTGAAATTGATGCGCGAAAAGCGCAACGTCGTTGAACTGGAAAGCAAGCTGGCCAACCGTTCTGT
>JAUZOU010000638.1 GCA_030706285.1 Bacteroidota bacterium | reverse complement strand
TATAATTTGTTTGTGGTCAATGAAGCGGAAACATTGATTGCCACTTTCTCCTTGCGTGATCTGGTTATATCACAACCGGATATCAAAATCGCTCAGATCATGAGACCTTCGCCTGTCCATCTGCATGACGATCAGGGAATCAACGAGGTAGCCGAATTCATTTCCAAGTATAATATGCTGGCCATTCCCGTAGTAAACAAAGAGAATATGCTGCAAGGGATGGTTGTCATCGATGACGTCGTGGAAGATCTGATCGGTAAACGTAAAACAAACAAATAACAGACTGGCATGCTCAAGAGTAAGAATTTATTTGCAAGAATCGGATTATTCTTAGCCATTCTTGGTCCGGGCATCATCACAGGCAGTGTAGATAATGATGCGGGTGGCATCACGACCTATGCTGTTAGCGGGGCCGTTTACGGGTATAACCTGATCTGGACGCTAATCCCTTCTTTTATCGTGTTGATCATCATTCAGGAAATGAACGCCCGGATGGGCATCGTAACAGGGAAAGGGCTGGCTGACCTGATCCGTGAAAACGCGGGAGTCAAAGTGACGTTTCTAATCTTCATCGGACTTTTAATTGCTGACATTGGTAACACGACAACTGAATTTGCTGGTGTAGCAGGCAGTATGGAAGTTTTTGGCGTTAGCAAATACATTTCTGTACCGATTGCCGGTTTCTTCGTGTGGATACTGGTAGTTAAGGGAAATTATAAGTTTGCAGAGCGTATATTTCTGATTTTCAGCGTTTCGCTTCTTACTTATGTAGTATCTGCCATTATGGGAAAACCGCATTGGGAAGAAATCGGTATGTCCGTTATTCATCCTCATATGGCATTCAACAGTCAAAGCCTGGCTATGGTGATCGGTATCATTGGAACGACAATCGCACCTTGGATGCAGTTCTACATGCAATCGTCAGTCATAGAAAAAGGATTGGAGATTAAAAATTATAAGTATACAGTCATCGACATTGTCGTCGGTTGTATTGCCACTGTTACTGTCGCTTTTTTCATTATTGTGGCTTGTGCTTCTACACTTCATGAAAATGGCATACAAATCAACGAAGCCAAAGATGCAGCTATGGCCTTGAAACCGCTGGCAGGAGAACTAGCCTCTGAAGTCTTCGCATTTGGATTGTTCATTGCTTCTATTTTTTCAGCAACCATCCTTCCCTTAGCTACTGCATTTTATGTCTGCGAGGCATTTGGCTTTGAAGCGGGAATTGAAAAAAAATGGGATGACGCCAAGGAATTTTACAGTCTTTACACGACCATTCTTATTTTGGCAGTGTTGATTATTCTATGGCCTCATGCCCCATTGATTCAAATTTCCCTATGGTCGCAAGTGATCAACGGATTGCTTTTACCTGTAGTGTTGATCTGTATGATTCTATTGGTCAATAATAAGAAAATCATGGGCGAGTATGTCAATAAGCCGCTTAACAATATCATTGGCTGGAGTGCTATCATCATATTGATAGGTCTGTCTGTTACGCTACTGGTGCTGCCT
>JAUZOU010000637.1 GCA_030706285.1 Bacteroidota bacterium | reverse complement strand
TTCATGAGAAATGTTTTGCAGGAAGGCTGTTTTAAGCTGATCGCTTTCTTCGGCCCGTTTTTTTGCAGCTAGTAAATCTGCATTCAAATGGATCAAGGTGTCATTTTTCTGAACCAATTCCTCGGTCAATGCTCTTTCTTTGGTTATGTTATGGGCAATGCCGATAATCCGGTAAATGTTTCCGTTATTATCCCTGACAGGCAACAGATGGGTCAAGAAAATTTGCCCGTAAAATTCTCTTTCGTAAATGAGAGCCGTTCTTTCTTCCACACAGCGCCGATAATTCTGGATGAGGAGTCCGGCCGTTTCCTGATCTAGGCAATCTTCAATATAGCAGCCCGGAATGAGTGTACCACTTTCTTTTGCCTGAATCGGATTGACCTCAAGGACCTTAAATCGTTTGTCATTGGTTACTTCCAGAATGAAGATGTGATCCAGCGTATTGTCAAACAGTTGTTTGTATTTTTCTTCACTTAGTTCAGCCTTGATCTTGGCTTTCATCAAATCTTCTGTTGTATGTCTAAGTTCAGTAATGTCCTGCATTACGACAAAACGGATTTTCCGGTCCTGGATATGGATGTTTTCTGACGAGAAAAGAATTTGTTTTGGTATCCCGCTTTTATTGGTCAAGGTTAGCTCCAGGTCTTTTATCTTGCCGTTCCGATGACTGGACTCTTCAATGTGATTGGCCGTTTCGGGACTACAGATGCCAAGCGCTTCGGCTGTTTGTCCGACGACTTCATGGCGGCTGTAGCCTAACAATGCGCAAAAAGCATCGTTGACTTCAATCAACGAGTTATCGACCAGATCGGTTATGCAACAGGCGGCTGGATTTAGGTAAAATAGTTTCGAAAATTTTTCTTCAGACAGTTTGAGTTCAGATACATCTTTGCAGGCTACGATCAAAACCGGATTGCCATCCCAGATGCCGACCGATTTTCTGGCTTCTATCGGTATCTGGATGCCTGATTTGGTTATCATCGGAACAGGGTGGAAGTCCGTTTTACCCTGATGAAGATTTTCAAGGATGGTCAACGCTTCGTCATGCCGGTCAGCCGGTAAGATCATGGTGACAGGCTTGCCATAGAGTTCGTCTTCTGTATAGCCCAACCGGATTAGTGCAAAATCATTGACAATCAGTATGTTGTTATTTTGATCCAGGATGAAAATGAATTCATCGATGGCATTGAAAAACGAACGATAATTGTCTCTCGTTTGCTGGAAGCCTGCTATCAGTGACTCTAATTCAACTGATTTTTTTTTACGGGTAGTTTCAATGTCCTGGCATTCTTGTTTTAAGATAGCCAGAGCACGATTGAGTCCTTCCTTTGATTTGTCCTGTTTATTCATAAGCCATGGCATCTGTTACAGAAAAACGTGCAGCAAAACGGCAGCTTATTTGTCGATTTGATCAATACCCATGCGGACCGGAACTCACTGTACCCAAAAAAAATTGGTACAGGCTATTTTTTAAATAACTTCAGGTAGTCATTGAATTTTTCCATCGTATTCAGT
>JAUZOU010000636.1 GCA_030706285.1 Bacteroidota bacterium | reverse complement strand
GTCTCAGTTTCAGTTGCTTTTTATAACGTTCGAACAAAACACGGACATGGGCTCTATGCTGGTCTATTAATAAAAGAGTCTGATTGTTATGAACGGCCACGTATGATCTGAACAGCTGAAATTTCGGAGCGGCAGGATCCAGTGCCGGTCGATTTTCCAACGACCGATTGTCCTGAGGAAATAAATCTGACGGCAACGCCTCTGCATAAACCTCATCCTCTTCCTGAGCAAGGGACTCATATACTGGTGTCCCCTTTGAGACAAAAATGCCTGAAGGTTCATGAAACGATTGCTTATCTGGTGAAGTTTCTTGATCGAATACTGTTTTTTCCGGCGTGATTGTCTTGTGAAATCCTTGCAGCAGTGCATCCCAATCAGGATTGTACTGCTTTTCTTTTGATTTGAACGGATTGTAGGAGGGATTAAAATTCAATTGAGGCGGTTTAGCCGTCCTATCTTCTGTATACACCTGAATATCAGGCGCATCCGCCTGGTCAAAATCTATGGAAGGGATGGCATTGAATTTTCCGAGCGCCTCCCGGACCGTCGCCTGGATAATGGGCCAAATGGCTTGTTCATGTTCGAATTTCACTTCGGTTTTTGTCGGATGAATGTTCACATCCAATGCTTCTGGCTCCACGTCAAAATACAGAAAGAAAGCAGGCTGCATACCGTTGGGTAATAAGGTCTCATAGGCTTTTAGCACAGCACTGCGAAAGTATTTGTGATGAATAAAACGGCCGTTCACAAAAAAGTACTGCATGGGATCACGCTGACAGGCTGCCGTAGGATCTCCGACAAAACCACTGATGTTGACAAGTTGTGTTTTGACATCAACCGGATAAAGCTGACGGTTGAGCTGTCCGCCGGAGCGTTTGCCGAATAAGGCCAGTATCCGCTGTTTCAAGACAGACGGAGCTAACTGATAGAGAACCTCATCGTTATGAGTCAGACTTAGTTCGAGGTCCGGGTAAACCAGTGCAATTTGAATGAATTCATCCCGGATGTAGCGTAGTTCCTTCATGTTGTCACCGAGAAATTTGCGCCTGGCCGGAACATTGTAAAACAAATTACGGACAGCAAAACGGCTACCTGGTGCTGCCAGTGTAGGCTCTTCGTTCTTTACGGCTGAACCTTCAATCTCAACCTTCCAGGCAAGTTCATCCTGTGAACGCCGGGTTACCAATTCGACGTAAGCGACAGCTGCAATGGAGGCTAATGCTTCTCCGCGAAACCCCATGGTTGTTAAATGGAACAAATCTTCGGCCTGATGTAACTTAGATGTCGCATGACGTTCGAAGGCAATTTTGGCATCAGCCGGGCTCATACCTTTTCCGTTATCCATCACTTGAATAAGACTCCTCCCGGCATCCTTGATGCGTACATCAATCCGCGTCGCTCCGGCATCGATGGCATTTTCCATCAATTCCTTCATCACTGAAGCAGGCCGTTGAATGACCTCCCCTGCCGCAATCTGATTGGCGATTGAATCGGGTAATACCCGGATAATATCTTC
>JAUZOU010000635.1 GCA_030706285.1 Bacteroidota bacterium | reverse complement strand
CCCTTACACTTTATCCTTTAAATACTCTTTCCATGGAAATACCACGATTTTGTGCAATCGTATAAGCATCACGCAATTCACCAAGTGCAGCCATTGTAGCCTTTACCAGGTTATGAGGATTGGATGAACCTTTGGACTTGGCAACCACATCGGTAATACCAACACTTTCAAGTACAGCACGCATAGCACCACCGGCGTTAACTCCGGTACCAGGAGTTGCAGGTTTCAGAAATACTTTGGCACCACTGAATTTAGCACTCTGTTCGTGAGGAATGGTCCCTTTTAAAACCGGCACCTTGATCAGATTTTTCTTTGCTGCTTCAGCACCTTTGGCAATAGCAGCGGTGACTTCACCGGCTTTACCAAGGCCCCAGCCAACAATACCATCTTCATTCCCTACCACAACAATGGCAGAAAAACTGAATGCACGACCACCTTTGGTTACTTTTGTAACGCGGTTGATTGCGACCAGTCTGTCTTTCAACTCCAAATCATTGGTAGTTTTAACTCTATTAATTTGTCCTGCCATGTCGATTAAAATTTAAGACCGCCTTTGCGTGCGGCATCTGCTACTTCTTTAACTCTACCGTGATAAAGATAACCATTACGGTCAAAAACAACCGTGGTTATGCCAGCTTCCAATGCATTTTTGCTGATCATTTCACCAACTTTGACAGCTTGTTCTTTTTTGGATATCTTTTCTTCCATTTTCATGGAAGAAGCAGATACCAACGTTTTTCCAGCCTTATCGTCAATGATTTGAACATAGATCTGTTTATTGCTTCTGAAAACGGTCATCCGGGGTCTTTCCGGCGTTCCAGATATTTTGGAACGTACCCCGACTTTTATTTTTTGTCTTCTAGACTCTTTCGTTGTCATCTCTGATTAATTTTTTAGCGTAATTACTTCTTACCGGCAGCTTTACCAGCTTTTCTACGAACAATTTCACCAACAAAGCGTACACCTTTTCCTTTATAAGGTTCAGGTTGACGGAATGAGCGGATCTTTGCGCAAACCTGGCCAATCAATTGCTTGTCACAGGATTCGATGATGATCAACGGGTTTTTATTACGCTCACTTTTCGTTTCGACCTTGATTTCCTGTGGCAATATCAATAAGATGTTGTGGGTATAACCAAGTGAAAGATCCAGAATCTGGCCATTATTTGTAGCACGGAAACCGACACCGACGAGTTCAAGTTCTTTCCGATAACCTTGAGAAACGCCATTGACCATATTGTTGATCAACGAACGGTACAAACCATGCTGAGCACGGTATTCGCGATCATCTGATGGCCTTGAGAGATGTACAATACCATCTTTCACTTCAACAGTGATTTCCGGATTGACAGCCTGTTTCAATTCACCTTTGGGGCCTTTTACAGTGACTGTATTGCTGGCATCAACAGACACCGTCACTCCAGCCGGAATATTTATGGGTAATTTTCCTATTCTTGACATACTTTATTCCTCCTCATTAATAGATGTAGCACAATACTTCGCCTCCAAGTTTCTGCTCTTTGGCTT
>JAUZOU010000634.1 GCA_030706285.1 Bacteroidota bacterium | reverse complement strand
CTGAGGTCCAACCGCGGGTAACCGGATTGGTGCAATGTTCATTCATGAAAAACGCACAAGGTGTTTATCAGATGAAGCCGGCCATGAATACATTCAAGTACCTGAAATACATCGTAAAAGACTAATTTCATGAAATTAAGCTATTTTTTCATCATTCCGGCTATATACCTGATGTTCCCCATCTATGGATGCAGTAAAGAAGCGGATATCCCGGGCGATACGCCAGACAATCCCAATTTTGTCCGGGAGACAGCAGCGCCCGTGAACGGATTACGGATTGCCTGGGACAGAAGTACCAGACAAAAGATTTCCACCGTACCGGGTTATAACGGATATCCAAGAGTTAAAAGATTACACGACCATTCCATCGGTGCCATCTATGAAAGTCCTGGATGTGGTGTATTTCAACGGAGTACGGATGGCGGTTCGACCTGGAGTTCTCCTGTCAAAGTCTTTACGCAACAGACTGTTTCCAATGCGAACGGATCGACGACCGTCAACATTTCGAATACCGAATTCCTTCAGTTGGACGATGGATCCATCATCGCAGGGTGCAATTACCGCCCGGCAACAGACGGTATTACACCGTATGCCATTGTTGTTTCCAGAAGCACTGATTTAGGTGCCACCTGGTCAACGCCACAAGTCATTTACGGAAGTCAGTCCAACTTCGAAAACGGATGTTGGGAACCGTCTTTCCTACAATTGCCTGATGGTACGGTACACTGTTATTTTGCCAATGAAAACCCTTATACCGGTTCGTCGGAGCAGGAAATTTCGCTGCTCACCTCAACAGATAGAGGGAAGACATTTTCAGCTGATAAAAAGATGGTTTGTTTCCGGAAAAAACACCGGGACGGAATGCCGGTGCCGGTGATCTCAAACGATTCGATTCTGGTTGCCATCGAAGACAACGGAAGGGGAAACTTTAGCCCTGCCATCGTCAGGACAGCCATTCCGGACAACTGGTCTACCCCTGTTTACAGCAGTTCTCCATACAGAAACTATTGCCTGACAGATCAAAATACTAATTGTTACGGAGGAGCGCCCTACATTATTAAGGTGCCCTCAGGAGAAATCGTTCTCTCCTATCAAACGACCTATAACCGGACAAGCGATTGGGAGCTTTCAGATATGGAAGTCGCTATCGGCGATTCTGTTGGACGTAGTTTCGGCAGATTATCCAGGCCTTTTGATGTCGATACCACCCAACAATGCAAATGGAATTCATTGGGCATGATCGATGACCACACCATTGTCGCATCAGGGTGCAGCAACCTTGACGGGCAAGATCTGGCCGCTTGGATGATCTACGGTCATCTCATCAACGATTTGAAGATCCCGTACAAAGCGGTCACATTCGATGGGTCGGTTACGGCAGATGAGTACGGTGGGTATTTTCCTTTTTTTGTCGGCAAAAGAAATTCTTCCAATCTGAAAGCAGCCTTAGCGGTCAACAATGGCAATTTATACGCCGGCATCAAAGTCAATGATGTACTGAGTTATGTCAATTCGTCCGATGACAGTAAATCCGACGGAG
>JAUZOU010000633.1 GCA_030706285.1 Bacteroidota bacterium | reverse complement strand
CAACGGTACAGAGAGTTGCAGTATCATCAGTTTACTGCTTCGAATAAGCTGATAAAAAAAGGCTGGGATTTTTGCTTTGATGGCATCGCTTCCTGTAATGAGGTGATTTATGAAACTCAGTTGTCAAAAATAAACTTTGATGGCAAAGACAAAATCCTGGCTGAACTGAAAGTACTGAGAGCTTTTTATTATTATTGTGCGCTTGATGGTTGGGGCAACTTACCCTATTCCGTTGATTACACAGATAGCTCGTATCCGGTGCAAAAAGATCGTAAGTTTCTGTTCGACTTTATTGTTAAAGAAATCAAGGACAATATCAGTAAACTTGATGAGGTCCCTTCTGCTGAAAATTATGGCAGGGTCACCCAGGGAATGGCCTATACGCTGCTTGCCAAAATGTATCTGAACGCTCAGGAATGGACAGGAACGGCTATGTGGAAAGACGCAGAGGATGCCTGCTATCAGGTTATATCCAAAGGCCATTATCAGATTGAAGACGACTATGCCACCAACTTTGCCGTGCATAATGAAAATTCTAAGGAGAATATATTCAACATCGTTTACAGTACGGTTCATACGGAGTCAGATCATAATGCCTTTATTGTTTATCTGTTGACACTTCATCCTGCTTCCTGTGCCACGTTCAATATTCCGACTTCTCCGTGGGATGGCTTTGTTTGCCAGCCTGATTTTTTCCAATCGTATGATTCGACCGATATCAGACGAAAAGATACCTGGCTTTATGGTCAACAGTATGATATAGCCGGAAAGAAGCTGGATAGTGTGATCTATACGCCTGTTTTTGATGCCAGTAAATATGCCACCGGTAGAGCTAAATATGACGGGGCGAAACTATGCAAATGGTCGTACCAGACAGATGGGACGCTTTCCAGCGATCAGGTCAGCATGGAAAATGATTTTCCTTTATTCCGCTATGCTGATGTAGTCATGATGTATGTAGAAGCACTGGTTCGCCAGAATAGAGCCTCAGAAGCTGTTCAATTGGCAGACTTTCAGAAAATCCGTACACGTGCCGGCTTAAAACCTTATACCGAAGATCAGCTGACGCTGGATGAATTGCTGAAAGAACGTGGCCGTGAATTTGCCTGGGAAGGATGCCGTCGTCAAGACCTCATCCGGTTTGGAAAATTCCAGGATGCCTGGTGGGCAAAACCTGCCGGAAGTGCCAAAGTCAAATTGTATCCTATACCGACCGAGGTATTAAATGCCAATCCAAATTTGGTACAAAATCCAATGTAATCAGCGTTATAAACCGTTATTCAGAATGAACCGAAAATTTGAGCTGTCAGTTGTCTTTTTGTTGCTTACCGTCTATTGTGTCGCCAGCCGGCCGGCTACCAGAAAGATTTCCTTTGAAGACTTACACGACAAAATAGCCGGAGCGTGGATTGGGCAGATGGTTGGGAATATCTACGGACTTGCTTATGAAAACAAATTTGTAGATAATCCCGGCCCTGAAAACTGGCCCTATGATTTTACCAAAAGCCTTAATAAAATGAAGGCTGTCAACGGCGCATTTTCTGAT
>JAUZOU010000632.1 GCA_030706285.1 Bacteroidota bacterium | reverse complement strand
ACCGTCAATTCTGATTCAAGCTTGTCATTTTTGAGAGCGATGATCTGCTGTTCCCGTTTTTCAATTTCTTTTCGACGGATTTCCTCCTGTTCGTTGCGGATTTTTTCCTTTTTGATTTGAAACGACCGTTGGATATACCGGTTTGTTTCGCGGATGAGGAGGAGTATCAGGATGATGTACAGGATTCTGGCAGTCAGACTCCAGTAAAATGGAGGTTTGACTTCGAACGTGTACGATATCCGGGAAAGCTTATGGCCGCTTTTGGTCATCACTTCTACCATCAACGTATAGTTACCGTGAGGCAGGTATTTGTATTCTTTGCTGGAAGAACCGGTTGGCCTGCTCCATATTTTATCAAGTCCCTTCAGTTTATACCGGTAGTTCAGGTTGCCCAGATTGTTGTATTGAGGATAGAAGACGGTGAATAGGATGTTGTTGCGACTATGGGGCGTCTTTGGCATGGATTCCGGAGAAAGTGGCAGAAACGTGATGTTTCTCGATTCATCATCGGAAGTCATAATGCTTCTCATTTGTAATGTGGAGGAAGAGGGTGTGTTGCCTATGCGGCTGGATTGGTAGGAGGCCAATCCGTTTTCGAGCGTGAACAGGCATTCGGTCTCGGAAACAGGAATGATGTTCTGGTAATCATCGACCGTCTGATTCAGAAATAAGGCATAGTGGACAATATCCACCAGCCGGGTGTGGTCTGGCGCCACTTCAACCAAGGCGGCTTCTCCGTCACGGATAAACCAGTACAGCTCTCCTTTGAAATGACAGATTCTGTAGGCCTGAGAAAAATACCCGAGCTTTTTGTTCAACTCGTCAAACGGGACAATCTTCTTTTTGATGTCATCGTAGGTATAAAAGGCGGTATTGTCTGTAAAAACAACCCGGTTGCTGAGGGAAAAGACGTTGATCGGGTATCTGTGTCGTTGGTCGAGTGATCTGAAGATGGTCATATGTGCCACCCGTTTCAGATCGGGTGTCAGCTGAATGGCGTATAATCCCTGATGCAGATGGCTGGCCCAAATAGTGCCGGTATAATCGATTTCAAGGTATCGTACCGGATTCAGAAACTTGTCGACGACATGGCTGAACGTCCATCTCCCGTCTTTCTTTTCATAAATGCACAGTTGGGTATAGGTGCCTTGTACCAAGACTTCTTTGCCATGAATGAAGCCCTTGCAGATGCACATGCCTCCCTTGACCGGCGACAGAATACGGGCACCGGTCGTTACGTCATAGGTTTGTTCATTGTTTCCGCAAAACAGTTGGCTGTCAAATTGGTTGAGTTGCCAGACTTGTCCTCTGATATTGGATTCCAACCGTAAGTTCCGGATGGACTTTTTAGAAGGATCCCATTCCGCTCTGTATAATCCCTGGTTAGTGCCGATGTAAATTTCCGGAGCTTTGTAAAAGAGGGTGTAGATGGAGCCGATGGACGGATTGAATGAATGGATATAGCTGATGGACGAATTGAGCTGTATCATGGCAATGCCTTTGTCAAGTGCCAGCCAAAGATTGTTGTCCCGGTCGCAGTACATCCCGAGGACCGTATTGTTTGGCAGGACGTTGGCGGTATTGAGTGTCCACACCTT